>JAZRBT010000024.1:0-4925 GCA_045635245.1 Candidatus Coprenecus sp. | reverse complement strand
CTGCGAGCCTGATCCAAAACCCCTTCCATCTTTATATAAGCCTGACTTCTGACATCAAACTCCTCGGCAGCAGCAAACTTCACAAATTCTCCATACTCTTCATCAGACAAAACGAACTCTGCAGGAGAGGCAATTTCACTATGCTTCTTATAATAATCTATGGCATACTGATTCAATATATTACTGTAACTCAAGGCAATCACAGGTCTTGAATATTGGTTTGCCGGCAACTCGAAATCGGGAGTAATTCCACCTCCGTCGTAAACAATACGTCCGGAAGCTGTCCTGAACTCATTTCTCAATGAATCGGGAACCGACTTGACACTGCCATCCTCATTTTTGTGAGAATAGTCAATTGCCTGAACACATCTGCCACTGGGGGTGTAATACTTGGCTGTGGTAAGTTTCAACGAAGTATTGTATCCGGTGGGACGGATAGACTGAACGAGTCCTTTGCCATAAGTTCTCACTCCGGCAATCACACCTCTGTCCAAATCCTGGACAGCCCCAGCGACTATCTCAGATGAAGATGCACTTCCCGAATCGACCATCACCATAAGTGGAATAAGAGTATCTACCGGAGCATTTTTTGTCCTGTACTCAAAATTTGCATCAGGATGTTTTCCTCTGGCAGAGACCACAAGAGTCCCTTTGGGGACAAAAAGTGACAAAATATCTACAGCCTCCGACATAAGACCACCGCCATTGCCTCTCAAATCGAGAATAAGTTGTCGCAAATCACCCTGTTCCTTCAATTCAAAATATGCTTTTTTGACATCCTCCGAACCCTTCAATGTGAAACCACCCACAAGAATATATCCGGTAGTATCATTCACAAATCCAGAATAGACCACATCATTCACGTGAATTCTCTCACGAACCAGCTCCACCACCACTGTATCTCCGGTGCGACCTTTGATAATGGTCATCGGCACTTTCGATCCGGGACGGCCCCTCATCATTTCAGAACATTGGGAGACACTTTTATCCTGTGTAGAGCATTTGTCTATTGCAATAATTGTATCTCCGGGCTCAAGATTATATTTTACCGCAGGGGTGTTTTCATATATCTGGGATATCAGAATTCCACCCGAGGGGAGCTTCTGAATAATCGCGCCAACCCCTCCATAAGCTCCGGTGGTAAGCATTTCCAGATCCTCTTCTCCCTCCTGTGGAATAAAGACCGTATAAGGATCCAAAGAGGCAAGCATACTCTGCAATCCGATAGTCACCAACTCGTCAAGTTTAACTGTATCAACGTATTGCGAATTCAATGCCCTCAAAATGGTAGCCTGAATCTCTAGATTCTTTCCCAAATCAAAGTTTGAATTTTGTCCCCTTAAGCCACAAAGTGAAAGAAATGTTACAATTCCTAAAAATATTGACCTTTTAATGATGTTTCCCATTTTATAATACTTTATATTTGCAATATTAATAAATTCTTAATCTATATGGAAATAATATTTGCCACCGGCAACCGTCATAAACTTGAGGAAGCACAGCAGATTCTCGGCAACAGATACACTCTCAAAACTCCTGCCGATGTCGGAATTACAGAAGATATTCCCGAAACTTCCGATACAATAGAGGGAAATGCCCTCCAAAAAGTTCAATACATCTGGGAGAAAGTGCAGATGCCTTGTTTTGCTGACGACACAGGACTTTTTGTAGATGCACTCGACGGAGCCCCCGGGGTACACTCTGCAAGATATGCAGGGGAAGACAAAAAAGCTGGGGACAATGTAAAGAAACTGTTGCACGAGATGGAGGGAGTCCTTCAGCGGGATGCCCGTTTCAGATGTATCGTAGCACTGATTCAAGACGGGAAACCTACCCTTTTTGAAGGAAAAGTGGAGGGAGTCATCACCACTGCCCCCTGTGGCAACGGAGGTTTTGGATACGATCCTGTATTTGCCCCCAAGAAATATGGTTGCGAAAGAACCTTCTCAGAATTGACCGCTGAAGAGAAGAATGAGATATCACATCGCGGAGAAGCGATGAGACTTTTGGCAGAACACCTCAAATAACACACTTTTTGCCCCGATGATAGTCCTCCACACCACCAAATATTCCGAAAATTCGTTGATTATCCACGGATACTCGCCCGAAAAAGGGAGAGTGGGAATTATTCTCAAAGGTGTCACAGGAGGAAATGGCCGCAAAAGGAATCCCAAAGGGAATGCCATTTCGGTGCTCCATCCCCTGAGCATAATGAATGTCAGAACTCTGGAAAATCATAAAGGGGGAATGGAGACTCTTAAAGAATATACTCAGAAACATCATCTGAACTCCATCCGCACCGACATCACCAAGAGCAGTATGGCGATGTTCCTGAGCGAGTTAATGTATCGTACCCTGCTGACTCCGGAGCAGGATGAGGCAATGTACACATTCCTTGAAAATGCGATACTGCTGCTCGAGGGACTGACAGGTTCGGCTGCCAACTTTCACATTTGGTTCATTATTTGCTATTGCGAGAAATTGGGATTTGCACCCATTGGAGATTTTGGATCGGAATTCGACCCATTTTCAGCTGAAGAAAAAGAGATACTGGACAGACTCTACAACACCTCCTTTTCCGAGGCAATGGGACTCCCCCTGACCGGAAGCAGCCGGAGAAGACTTATTGAAGCACTTTTAAAATATATGGAATACCACACAGGGAGTAGAATCCATTTGAATTCTCTTGCTGTATTACAAACTATTTTTAGTGTATAACCACTATGTCATTTATTAACGATTTCGTATTATCGGGACTCAGTCCGATGCTAAGAGATTTCCAAAGAGGAAAATCAAGCCCCGAACAGACACAGAGGGCATTGCTCTCGTCATTTGTCCAAAAAGGGAGAGAGACCTTCTTCGGACAAGAGCATCACTTTGGACAAATAGCGAACTATAAGGACTTTACCCGAAATATTCCAGTAAGAACATACGATGATTTTGTTCCATACATAGAGAGGCTGCGCAGAGGGGAAGACTATATCCTGTGGAATGAAAAAGTAAAGTGGTTTGCCCGCTCTAGCGGTACAAGTTCCGATAAGAGCAAATTTATCCCCATCACCCCGTCAAATCTCAGAAACTGCCATTATAAAGGATTCAAAACCCTTATCGGCACATATCTCAGAAACAATCCGAAGTCAAAACTGTTTCACGGAAAAGCACTCACGTTAGGTGGCAGCATTAGCCTCGACGAATTGGGCGACGGAAGAATATTTTATGGAGACCTTTCGGCAATCCTTTTGAAAAACTCTCCGAGAATCATCGAGATAGTCAGAACCCCCTCCCAGAGAGATGCAATGATTTCCGATTTTGAAGAGAAAGTTGCCAGAATTTGCGAAGTGTGCTCCCGCCAGAATGTCACAAACTTTTCGGGAGTTCCCTCGTGGAATCTGATTATGATCAAAAAAATCCTCGAGTACAATAATGCGAACACCCTCGATGAGGTTTGGCCGAATATCGAATTGTTCAACCACGGAGGAATCAGTTTCCGTCCATATAAAGAGCAGTTCAAACAACTCATTCCCACCGACAGAATGCACTATGTGGAGAACTACAACGCCTCGGAAGGATATTTTGCGGTGCAGGACGATCCCAACGACGAATCGATGACCCTGACTCTGCAAAACGGAGTATTCTATGAATTTATTCCGATGAATGTCCTGGATAAAGTTCTTGCAGGAGAATCAGACGAGGTATACCCTATAGAAGGGGTCAAAACCGGGGTCCGATATGCAATGGTCATCACCACAAACAGCGGATTGTGGAGATACCTCATCGGAGACTGCGTGGAATTCACATCGGTATATCCTCACAAGATAATAATCACAGGTCGTACAAAACTGTTTATCAATGCTTTCGGCGAAGAATTAATGATTCACAATGCCGAAAATGCACTCCATAAGGCTTGTACCTTGTCAGATGTATCGGTAACAGATTTTACCGTTGCCCCTATATTTATGGATCAAAATGGAGGCAAAGGGGCACACCAATGGTGTATAGAATTTGCCCCCGAGAGTGCTCCCAAAATGGAAAACAACGCTGCCCTGGAAAAATTCACACAGGACCTCGACAATGCCCTCAGGGAACAGAACTCTGACTACGATGCAAAAAGAAATGGAGACGCCACTATGACACGTCTCCAAATAAGTCCACTTCCCACTGGAACATTTTACCGCTGGATGAGCCAGCTCGAAAAAGTCGGCGGACAGAACAAAGTCCCAAGGCTTAGCCCTCAGCGGGATTTTGTTGAGGCTCTTCTACTAATGCGTAATCAATAAGTTTCTGTTCCACAGAAGCTCTGAGCACTTTTACATATACCTTGTCGCCAATGGTAAAGCGTCTGCCTTTGCCTTTTCCCACTATGACATACGACTCTTCGTCAAACTCATAGTAGTCGTCGGTTATATCCCTCAACGAAACCATACCCTCAACTTTGTCCGGCTCAATTTCGACATAAAGTCCCCAATCGGTAAGTCCCGAAACAGTTCCGGGGAATACTTGTCCCACTTTGTCAAGCATATATTCGCAAAGTTTGTATTTGATACTTGCCCTCTCTGCATCAGCTGCTATCTGCTCTCTGGCAGAAGAGTGTTTGCAACAATCCTCATAATAGGTCTTATCCTGAGAAGCAGCCTCCTCGAGATACATTGCCAACAGACGGTGTACCATCAGGTCGGGATACCTTCTGATAGGAGAGGTGAAATGGGTATAATAATCAAATGCCAGTCCGTAGTGTCCCACATTGTCGGTAGAATACCTTGCCCGAGCCATCGAGCGGAGCGCCATCATCACCACAGCATCCTCTTCGGGCTTTCCTTTCACATTGCCCAAAAGAGCATTTATCACATCTGATGGTTTCTTCGAATCAGGCAACTTGTATCCGAACAGATTTACAAATCTTCTCAACACATCCAGTTTCTCCTCAT
>JAZRBT010000023.1:0-3644 GCA_045635245.1 Candidatus Coprenecus sp. | reverse complement strand
ATATCCATTGGTTACGCTATGCAGGAATTTGTTGATGGCTACGGGTGAAAGCAGGATAGACCAGAAGTCCACCATTTCATTTCTTGCGGTTTCGGGGTTGAATGCCATTCCGACAGGGTTCTGCATCCAGGCATTTGCGGTAAGGATCCACACTGCCGAAAGGTTTGTTCCAATGGCAGTAAGCCAGGTTGAAACCAGATGTGCCTTTTTGCTTACCTTTTCCCATCCGAAATACATAATTGCAAAGAATGTACTCTCCATAAAGAAAGCGAAGATACCTTCTATAGCCAGTGGAGCGCCGAAGATGTCCCCCACGAACCAGGAGTAGTTACTCCAGTTGGTACCAAACTCAAACTCAAGAATGATACCTGTCGCAATACCAACAGCAAAGTTGATAGCAAAGAGTTTCATCCAGAACTTTGTGGTTCTTTTCCAGAATTCGTCACCTGTTCTGTAATATTTGGTCTCCATAAAAGCAATTATGAAACCCAAACCCAATGTCAGGGGAACAAACAGCCAGTGGTACATTGCTGTAATAGCAAATTGCCATCTGGACAGATCTACTAAATTTTCATACATAGCGGTAGATTTTAAAAGTTATTTGGTAAGGTTTTCAATTACAATCTCAGTTTTTTCTTCTTCGGTTTCAGCAGCACTTAATGCCGGTTTGAAAAAGAAAGGGCGAAGTATTGCAAACATTACGAAGAGTTTGATGATAATCAGGGTCCAAAGGACTTTGCCGACTGTCATAGCGCGAAACCCTTCGTAATAAAAATTCCATATATTTCTAAGTTTACCCATATTGATTACAACTCATCAGCAAACATTGGATCCCAAGGTGGAAGCATTGTAGGCTCTTGTTTAAGTAGTTCAAGAATTTCAGCAGGGACATATTTTTTGTCCACAACAAGTCTGAACATATATTCGTTGAACCATTCGTTGGTCATAACGAGGTGTCCTTTGTGTCCCGATGCAGGGCCCCAGGAGTTCTCAACTTTCCATTTTTTGGGATTTCCGTTTTCATCCAAATCGACAGCCATAAGGGTCATTGCGTGTGATGAGCCGCTGGCTCCGGTGAGGATTCTTTCCTTTTTGTCCATACCAAATTCTGTTCCCATAAGTGAGCCGTAATCGTAGTAATTGACATCGAGGACTCCGTTTTTGCTGTCAAGGAATTTTCCTACGTCGCAAGAGAAGTACATCATAGTGTTGTCTTTGATGGAAGCGATAGCCGCTTTTGCAATCTCTTCGACAGGTAGGTTGATATAAAGCCAGTTGGCTCCATCATAAACGTGACGGTCATACTCGATTTCATAAACTTTGTAATACTCTCTCGAAGGGTCGTTCATAAGCATTACATAGTTGTTTTTCAAGTCGATACCGATATACTCCTGATAGAATGACTGAGGAGTGTATGTTTTGGTGCTTACAGGTTCTCCTGCCGCATTATACATAGTCCAGGTAAATTCTGTAGGGGGTTCGCCAAGGTTCAATGCCAAAAATCTGTAGATGAATGAAAGCATCTCCACTTTTCTGTTTTCCAATACTTTGGCAAAATCTTCTTTCGATTGGCGCTTTTCGCGTTTAAGTTCTCTCAGTTCAAGACCGAACTCTTTGAGTTTAAGGTTCAACAACATCGACATACGGTTGGTGTTGTTGCTCGAATGGGTTTCGGGCATAACGGTTGAGGGAACTACTCCGTATTTCATAAGCAGGTCAGAAACTCCTGTGAACTGACCACCGTCGCCAAGGGCATTTCTGAACAGCCAATTAACTTTTCTGTCGTCGAAAGGGAGGTCGCGGGTGTCAATGATTCCCTGAAGGAAAAGATTTGACTTTTCAAGCTGGTCCCAGAAGAAGTTGTAGTTTTGTGAAAATTCAAATGCTCCAAGATTATTCTCTTCAATCATTTTAGCCCTTAGTACATTCATTCCTGTAAAGAGCCAGCATCTTCCGCTGGAGTGTTGGTCTGTGATACCTTTGGACTTCACCTCGTGTGAGAAATAGAAGTCGTGGGTAGCTTTGACTGTGCTGTTTACTGCAAGTTTGTTGATGTCGTTGGCAGAAATGGCATTTCTGAGGGCTCTCTCCTGTGGAGTGTCCTGATATCCTTTTCTGATTTCATTTAACATCCGGTCAGATATGCCGCCTTGGGCCATCAGAGTCAGTGATAGTGCGATTGCACTGCAAATGGAGATGATTTTCTTCATATCTTATCAATTAAATTATTTTCATATAAGCAAAGATAAGAATTATATCTTTAAATTTCTAAAGATTCCTTGAGGAATATCGGTCGTGGCAGTTCTGAATCCGGGATTTCCGTTTACCTCACAGACGGAGAATTCTCCGTTGTCGAGATACAGCAGGTCGACTCCTGCGAACGAAAGCCCCAGGGCACGAGCTGCTGCTATTGCGGTATTTGCGCCATTTTCAGGAAGTTGTGTCTCTTTGAAACTTCCTCCCTGAGCAAAATTCGATTTGAATGAATTGTCGTTGTAGCGGAGAATGTGTCCGATAACTTTTCCTTCGCAAACCCACACTCTGATGTCTCTCCCTCTGCTGAAGGAGATATATTGTTGTGCAATTACCATTGAACCACGTTCAATTTCCTCTTTTGTTGTTCCAAACTCGCTGTTGAGGTTGCTCTCGCCAATTCTTTTCAAATGTTCTGAGTGGCATTGTTCCAAAGCCTGGCGATAGCTATCGGGGGAGTCGATGAGGTAGACATTTTCCCCTTTTGAACCGAATAGTTGTTTTAGAATAAAGGGGGTGGAGAGCCTCTCGGCGCAATATTCAAATGATGGGGCAGATGAGGATTCACTTTCCACATTGGCTCCGGTCGGAAAAAATGGTGGCAGCGTTTCGGGGGTGTGGATATTTGCGGCAGAGAGAATCTGAGATGTGATGTATTTGTCTCTGCAGGCAATCATCGAGTGGCTGGTATTTATAACTTTTACCCCTTGGGATTCGTACCATTGGGCCAGAGGGATGTGATATCCTCTGAGGAATACAAAATCGGGTAGGGGGGCTTGTTTGAATTGTTCCTCCACTTGTGGGCTATTGTAAAAAAAGACCTTCAGTTCGATTCCGTTTTGCATCGCTGCATCGCAGAACCAACTGAAGGCATTGTTTGTTCTTGGTGTTGTCGCCGGATATATCAGATAACCTATCATAGCGACAAATTTAACATTTTATAACAACTTTTCTAACTCTTCTTTAAGGGCTCCTTTAGGTAATCCTCCCATTGCCATTTTTGGAGTTCCGTTAGTGGGGACAAATATCAGGGTGGGGACTGAGCGAATCGAGAACATCGCTGCCAACTCGTTCTCTTTATCTACATCTATTTTATAGACGTAAGCTCTTCCTTCGTATTCGTCCGCTATCTCGTCCAGCACCGGTGAAATCGCTTTGCAGGGACCGCACCAGGTGGCAAAGAAGTCAATTATCGCAGGTTTGTCGCCTTTGTAGTTCCATTGTGAACCATCTTTTTCAAAATCAAAGACTTTCTCGATGAAACCTTGTTTGTCCAAATGTGTTGCTGCCATAACTATTTACCTAATTTACTTTCAACACTCTCTTTAGACAGTGGTTTGGTACAGAAGTACCAGTCGTGGCAAACCACACCTTCTTCGTCTCCGTCCATT
>JAZRBT010000022.1:0-4551 GCA_045635245.1 Candidatus Coprenecus sp. | reverse complement strand
AAACAAAACAGATTATTAACAAATTAAAAAATATAAATCATGGAAAATAAAGTATACTCAATGCCTCGTATCGGCGACAAAGCTCCTTCTTTCAAAGCTAAAACCACTCAAGGTGAAATCAACTTCCCCGGTGATTTCGGTGGTAAATGGAAAATCCTTTTCAGCCACCCTGCTGACTTCACTCCTGTTTGTACTTCTGAGTTTATGACTTTCGCAACTATGGAACAAGAGTTTGCAGCCTTGAATACTCAACTTGTCGGACTTTCGGTTGACGGACTTTACAGCCACATCGCTTGGCTACGCGCTATCAAAGAGAAAATCGAATACAAAGGAATGAAAAATGTAGAAGTGAAATTCCCTTTGATCGAAGACATCACTATGGATGTTGCCAAAATGTATGGTATGATACAACCAGGTGAAAGTGCAACACAAGCTGTAAGAGCTGTCTTCTTCATCGACCCCAACGACGTAATCAGAGCTATCGTTTACTACCCTCTTGCTCTTGGTAGAAACTTCGACGAACTAAAACGTGTTATCATCGCGCTGCAGACTGCTGACAACTTTGGTGTGGCTCTTCCTGCTGACTGGCGTCCGGGTGACAATGTTATCGTTCCCCCTGCAGGTTCGTGCGGTGTGGCTAAGAGCAGAATGGACGGAGACGAAGAAGGTGTGGTTTGCCACGACTGGTACTTCTGTACCAAACCACTGTCTAAAGAGAGTGTTGAAAGTAAATTAGGTAAATAGTTCGATAGTATATTGTAAAAATTTACTAAACCGAAATTGCTCAGCCAATTCTGAAATTTAAAACAGATTTGGCTGAGTTTTTTTATTGAATATTACAATTTTAATTATTACCTTTGGGAAAAGAGAATAAATATTTCACTTTTCGATTATGAAACAGCTTGTAAACCTGCCGAAAATTGTCAGAACGAACTACAAAGGTCCGAAAGATAATGATGGACGTCCACACGGATATGGCATCTCGGAATATTTTACCAAAAGCGACAAGAAATACAAATATGAGGGGCACTTCGTACACGGTGTCCGCTCAGGATATGGAGTATGGTGGAAACTTGTCAGTTATACTCGTGAATACACTTACCAGGAATGGGTACAAATGGGCGAATATGACAGTGCAGGCAGGTTAATCCACATAAATACAAAACCAGGTCCTTATCGCGAGGTCATAAATTCCTGGGACAAAGAATTCGACGGATGGTGGCAGAACAACAATGCTGTTCTGGACATCAGAAAAGAGAAGTATCCGGATTTCGATTTTGCAATCACTGAAGATGAGATGTTTCTGAATCATTTCAGTAATCTCCAGAAAGTGAGAAAGATATCCGATTCGATGGCGGCCAAACTCAGCAACAGCAATCATCCGTACGGAAGATATGGATATGGGGTCTGGCTTTTGGCGACCCACAGAGACGAAAAATCTCTTCAGATGGCCTTTGAAATATTTGAGGAATCTGCCCGTGAAGGAATTGCTGATGCCCTTCAGATGTTATCCTTAATGTACGATTTGGGAGAAGCATACGACAAAACAAACAAGAGATTCGTATTGGACCGCAACCTGTCAAAAGAATTGAACAAACAGGCAATCGAAAAAGGGAGTCTTCGTGCAAAACTCAAACACAACAGCGACCTATTTTGGGGCTCCGAGGAGATAGAACGCGACAAGGATGCAGCCATAGCAGAAGCTTTACGCGAGTCCTCTCTTCCGGATGCTTCCATTTTATGGAGTGATAGACTCGGATCTTACTACGAGTTTGTTAAAGAGCCTGATAAAGCTATCAAGGCATACGAAAAGTGCATCATCAATGGTCTTTACGAACCGATATTTGACCTTGCGATGATATATTTGAATGAAGGGGACGACGATTACTACAAACTGCTTATGAATATCGGTATCAGCTTGGGTGTTGCTGACTGCAGAATTCTGGGAGTTGAACAGAGGGAGCAATGGGAAGATCTTGAAGAGGACGAAAAAAAGGAATTGCACAAAAAGCTAAAGAGCAATTTATATAAAGGAGCTGCGATAGGAGGAGGACATTGTGCATATTATCTGGCAGATTTTCTCCTCAACGGCAAGATGGGATTCCAGATTGACCTGGCCAAAGGTAAAGAATATGCCGAGAAAGCATTAATTTTCGGATTCACTGATATTCTGAGAGTGTTGATCGAGGCAGCAGAGACACTCAATGACCCGGAATTTGTCACTGAAAGAGAACTGCTGAAACTCAAATTGGAGGCGTTGCATTACGGACTTGACAACTACCTTGATTTTGTAATCAAAAATAAAGATCTGTATATCAAAATGGGATATGGAGAAGAGATTGAGTCTGTATGGATGCCAATATGGAAGAAAAAGTACTGCACCGTTGAGCAGAAAAACAATTGATTCAAACTTATCTTTCAGATTTGAAATCTTGGTACAACGCTAGCGGACCCAGATTCCAAGCCTTTGTAGATTCATTCTCCAACCTTGGATATAGCTCAGAAGAATATAACATCTTTATTGCGTCCACTATACTGATACCATTATTCTCTGCCTCAATAAATTTAACATACTCAGGGGAGCTTGCACTGAGACTTGCGTGACCGTGTCTATGTAAAGACAGTCTGCTATCCTATCTCGGTTTTTATCTCCTACTACAGAGTATTCAACAGCATTATTATTACCGGAACCGGGGCTCCGAACGTTAATAATATATCAGAAGTATTCGTATAACGTCCACGATATAGATGTTTCCCGTCAAATGTGTAGGCGATATCAGACGTGTTAGTATATCTACCACGATAGATATGTTTCCCATCCCAAGTGTAGAGAATATCTGAAGTATTTGTATAACGGTCTTTATACACATGCTTCCCGTCCCAGGTATACAAAATATCCGAAGTATTTGTATACCGACCACGATAAAGATGCTTTCCGTCCCAGGTATATAGAATTGCAGATGTATTGGCATATCTACCACTGTACATATGCTTACCATCCCAAGTATTCAGAATGTCAGAGGTGTTCGTGTAGCGTCCTCCATAGATATGAATATTTGCCATAGCTTTATAAGTAAATCCTGACGCTGCGAATAGGAACAACATCAGGAAGATATATATATTTCTTGCCGAGAGAGGGATTGGGCTCGCCCTGCGGGCTACGCATTCCCTTAGCACTCGCCGTGGGGCCCTTGCAGAATTATTGCAGCTTGTGTGTGACATAACCCCCGAAAGTTAGACAAAAAACTTTCGGGGGTTATGTCATATTGGGATTATTATAGGGGTCTATTTATTCTATATCTCCTTCTACTATAATATCTCCAAAATGATTTCTCAACGTTTCGCACGCTTCGTGTTTGAAATCATTAGCCCATACTGTAGTCTCCAACCTGCTCAAATCCTAAATTTAGACCACCACAGCCAGAGAAGAGAGATATTATATTTGCCATTTCAATTTATAGTTTTTATAATACGACTTTTTTTACATTGCAAAATTTGCTATATACAAATCAACCTATAAAGGTACAAATTATTTGCTTATTAAAGGATAAATGACTCGATGATATTTGCATTAGATTGGCATTATTTCCTTACCTTTGCAGAAAATAAGTTAATATGAGCGATTTACAGACATACGCTGAGGCGGTAAGGGTTATAAAGGAAGCGATATTGCGTAGTCAGTATCGTGCTGCATCTGTGGCTAATAAAGAACAACTATCATTGTATTATGGTATAGGTTGCTATGTTTCTAAAAACTCCCGTGATGGTTTCTGGGGCAAAGGTGCAATTGAGTCCATTAGCCAGCAACTACAAAAGGAATTACCCGGACTTCGTGGTTTCTCAGCCACTAACATAAAGAATATGCGTTCATTCTACGAAGAATGGTCGCCCGTTATAAATCGCCAGCCGATGGCTGACGAAAATAAAACGCTAACTGCGGTTAGCGATTTGGAGCTTAACGAGCAAATGTTGCTTATGGAAATTCGCCAGCCAATGGCTGACGAATTTAATTGGTCGGATTTTATTGCTATCGGCTTTAGCCATCATATTGAGATTATAACAAAAGCAAAATCATTAGAAGCCCGCTTGTTCTATATCCACGAATCAGCCACACGGTTTTGGAATAAGTACACCTTGAGAGATTACCTCAAGGCCGACTTGTATAACCATCGAGGTACACTCCCTAATAATTTTAGTTCTACAATACCGAGTTCACAACAGGTATTAAAGGCTGTAAATGCATTCAAGGATGAATACTTGTTGGATTTTATCAATGTAGAAGAACTTGATACACAAGATGAAGATTTGAACGAGCGTGTGCTCGAAAAGTCCATTGTGGATAACATCAAAAGGTTTATCCTGACCTTCGGACAAGATTTTATTTTCGTAGGCAACCAATATAGGTTGGAAGTTTCGGGAGAGGAAATGTTTGTTGATTTGCTTTTCTTCAATCGAGAACTAAACTCACTTGTTGCTGTCGAGCTAAAATCAGGAAAATTCCGTTCTTCATACTTGGGACAATTGAGTACATATCTATCGGCTCTTGACGCA
>JAZRBT010000021.1:0-16511 GCA_045635245.1 Candidatus Coprenecus sp. | reverse complement strand
GAACCGCTGCTTAAAAAGATTCCACCTTTGTCAAAAGGTTATGCAGAGAGTATAAGATTATTGAAATTCTTGTCGTTGGTATTGCCTCTTGACCCTGCAGATATAGTACATATTCCTCCTACATCTGTGATGAGAGAGTTTATCGGAGGCAGTGCTTTTACTTACTAAGGGATTTCCAGATTATTTTTTTCTGAGCCATTGTTCCGGGTTTTGCTTTGTGGTCCCTTTCCATAGTTGGAAATGGATTTCGGCATTACCCGAATCGTTGGTTTGGATGGCACCAATTTTCTCACCTGCCTTTATTGTGTCTCCATTTTTGACATAAACCCTTTCAAGTTTGCAGTAGAAGGTGAAGAATTCTCCGTGTTGTATGAGTACGCACTGTTCGTATCCTGGCATTATAAGTATCTGTTTTACAGTTCCGTCGAAAACAGAGGTGGCTTCACTTCCTTTCGCAGAGGAGATATTGATACCATTGTTGAATGGAAGTTGGATATTTTTGAATACAGGGTGGTAACTCTGACCGAATTTTTGGATAATCACTCCGTTGTTTACCGGCCAGGGAAGTTTACCTTTGTTGTCTGCAAATTTTCCTGAAAGCTGGAGATTTGTTTTTTCCTGAGGAGACCCTTTTTTCGCCTTTTCGGCTTGTTTCACAGCTTCGGCAAGGATTTTCTCAATCTCTTTATTCAGTTTCTCAACCTCTTTCTTCTTCTCTTTAAGAGTTTTTTTCATCTGTTTCTCCTGTGCAGAGAGGTTCTTGATCATTTTATTGACCTTTTTCTCTTCGGCAGTGAGTGAGTTGTATTCTTTTGTCCGTTCGGCTTTGGCTTTGAGAGACTGATCCTTGAGGGTCTGAAGTTTCTCTTTCTCCACTTTAATGGCAGATTCTGTCATTTTTATCTGGGCAGCCTGTTCCTGTATTGATTCCGAGATATTCTGAAGGTATTTCCAACGTCTGAGTCCCTGGTTAAGGTCTTCACTTGCAAGGATATACATCAGAAGAATCTTGTTGTCTCTATGTTTGTAGGCATTCAGTACAAGTCTTTCGTGGTATGTTCTCAGGGTATCAAGTCGTGCCTGAAGACGGGATAGCTCCTCATTTTTGTTTTTTATATCCTGGTCAAAACCTTTGACCTCGATATCTATCTCTTTTATAAGGGCTTTTCTTGCTTCAATTTTTTTCTGTGTAAGGACAAGAGTGTTTACATTTTCCTTCTTTTTGGCTGTAGTGGCACTGATTTGTCGGTCAATATCTGCGATTTCTTTCTCTATCGCCTTTTTCTGCTGCTCTTTTTGAGAAACATTCTGGGCGAGGGAGATAGTGGTTAAAGTGCAAAAAGTCAATATGATTAGAAGGAACCGTTTCATTTTTTGCTGATTTCTTTGCGTTTGTCGCTGATTTTCTTGTCAATACCCAATGTGGGGTCCATTTTGTTGGCGTCAGACCAATACAGGAATGCGAGGTCGTATTCTCCGAGTGCAAAGAGGATATCACCATAATGGTTGATCACATCGGCACTCGATTTTCCTCCGTTGACAATGGCTTGTTTCAAGTATTTTTTAGCCTCTTCATTTTTGCCCATCAAATGGAGAATCCATCCGTAAGTGTCGAGGTATGTGCTGTTGTTGGGCTCTGCCTCAATTGTTTTTTTGGACATCTCCAATGCTTTTTTCAGTTTCTTTTTCTCGAGACTCAGGTAATAGGCGTAGTTGTTGAGGACCATAGTGAAGTTCTCATCTATTTTCAGAGCCTTTTCGTAATAATTGAAGGCAGTTTTGCTTTGGTTCAATTTGAAATACATATCTCCCAAAGAACTGTAGCAATATTTTATCATCGGGTGGTCCTTCTTGAGGAATCCCAATATTTGTTTGTAGATATCTATAGCCTCCTCGGTTTTTTCGCTGTTCCAGTAAGAGAGGGCAACTATTTCATAGATATTTTCGTTTGTGGGGAATGTTTTTATGCTTTCAAGTCCCTGTGTAATAGCTTCTTCGTATTTGGTGAGCCGGTATAGCTGGGACAGGTAGTCGTAATGGGCAAGCAGTGATTCTGGATTGAGTTCAATATTGTGTTTATGTAACTTCAGCCCTTGCTCGATGTCTCCTGTGGCAACATAGTAGTTGGCGCAAAGTGCTATAGTGCTGGTGTCGCTGGGGTGAGTTGTTGCGAGATTGGAAATGAGGGTATCGACCTGAGGTTTGAATGTTTTGATGATTTCAGGAGTGAAAACCTCTTGATTGATAATCTCAAGTTTGAACATCGGATAAATCTGTTCATTGTTTACAAATTTGTTCAAATTGGCAAAATACTCTTTGAAGTCTCCTCTGAGCATTGCCGCTTGTGCCATTCCATAGTAAACCGGAGCAAATTCGGGATCGAGTTCCAAAGCCTGGTCGTAGTATGCGCAGGCAAGTGAGTCGTTGTAAGATGAAAGAGCTATGTCTCCAAGGATGTATGCGTGGCTTGCGCAGGGATTCTCATTATAATAACTGAGGAGAAATTCATTTGCTTTGTCGTTCTCTCCATTGAAAATCAGAAGTTCGTATTTCATATCGGCTATGGTCTGGTCGGCGCCACCTCTGATGAGTTCTATTTTTTCGAGCACTTCCAAAGCTTTGGAGTATTGCTTTGCAGAACCATATAACTCAATGATTTCGTAGTAGTTGGAAGATTTATTGGGATTTTTTGCTATAAGTTCTTCGTATAGGTGGATTGCCATCTCCATTTCATTGCTCAGGGCGTAGAGTCTTGCCAGGGTAATGGTGTACCAGGTGTTTTCGGGATCCAGGCTGCGGGCTTTGCTGAGATTTCTGATAGTGTTGTCTATCTGCGATTTGTTCAGACAAACCATCGCTTTATAGTAGTATGCCGCATCGTGATTTTTATCTTCTTTGAGACATTTGTCCAATAATAAATCTGCCTTTTCCATATCTCCGGAGAGGAAATGTCTCACAGCTTCGATGTAGTAGTCGTCTGTGGTGAGTTTCCCTTGGGCTCTGGTCGCAAAGGGGATGATTAACAGAAAAATATATAGGATGAATTTGTAAATTCTCATTTTTTGTCAGGGTTTGTATGTTAACTGCAAATATAACTAAAATGAAAAGAATATTCTATATCAAAAATTCTTTTCTCGTGGTGCAACAATTGTTCTATTTTTGCATCTTATAACGAAATAGAAAATGCTGTCAAAGTCGTACACAACAATGTCTGATGCAGACCTTGTGCAGGAGTGTGTAAAATCAAATCCACTGGCACAAAAGGTCTTGTACGAGAGATATTACTCTCGGATGCTCTCATTGTGTATACGATACTCTGATAGCAAAGATGATGCTAAAGATTCTCTTCACGATGGATTTATAGCCCTTTTTTCAAAAATTGAATCGTATAGCGGAAAAGGTTCTTTTGAAGGTTGGATGAGAAGACTCTTTGTCAATAATATGTTGATGAAGATACGCAAGAGAGATCTCATCAGGGAGAGTGTCAGTGTCGATGATATGAGTTGGAATCTTCCTGTAAAGGAGGATGTTTTTGATAAGATCAGAAGTAAAGATGTCATAAAACTGATTTCTCAGATGCCACAAGGATATAGAGTGGTCTTCAATATGATTGTCATTGAAGGATATTCGTATCAGGAAGTGGCTCAGGAACTTAATGTTTCGGAGGTCTCTGTCCGTTCTCAGTTGAGCAGGGGGAGACTCTGGCTGAGAGAACGGATTACAAAAATGGAGGAAATGTAATGAAAGAAGAATTGTTTGATAAGAAGATAAAGGAGTTGGAACAAGGTTTCGATGAGCCTGTCGATTATACCTTGTGGAACTCTATCGGCAGCGAGCTCTCCCGTAGAAGGAGAATGAAACTGATTGGCAGAATTTCAGCCTATGTGGCTTCTGCTGCAGTTATTGTGTTGGGAATTGTATTGGCTGTCAATCCTTTCGGCAAGAAGAGTATTGTACCTGCCGATTTGGATATCGTGGCTGAGACTCAAACTGAAATGACAGATAATCCTCAGGTGGTTGAGGATGAAACCATAACCGTGGTGCAGGTTCCCGTCAGCGAGTATGTCGCTGTGGCAGAGGTTAGAGATATTGAAATCTCTGAGGAAGTGGTTATGGAAGAGAGTGTTGAGGCTGTGGAAATGGTAGCAGAGACGGTTTTGGAGAGTGACTGTTCAGGCGTTGTGGTGGAAGAAGAATCTGCTATTTCTGAGGTTGCAGAGCAGCCTGTTTTGCCAGAGCAGGGAGAAAAAGTGGCAGTAGCAGTACAAGAGGAATTGTATGGATATGAGGATTATCTCCTCGAGGAAGAAGATAACAGGAGCGCAGGCTCTTTTGCAATATCGGCAGGGGGAAATATGAGTGCTGTAGGAACAGAAAGTTCTTATATGTATGTGCCGGGTCCCTCATTTAATGTAGGTGGTGGTCAGGGAGTTGTAGAGAATCACAGTATTACTCCCACATCTGCTCCAAATCACTATTTCCCTATTTCTGCGGGATTAAATCTGACATACTCGTTCCTTAATGAGAAGATGGCAGTAGGTTTGGGATTCAATTACAGTTACCTCTATTCAAAATATGAAGGACTTGTGGACAGACGCTACGATGCCATTGTGCAGCAGAGTGTCCATTATATTGGTATTCCTGTGAATGTCTATTATAATATAGTTGGTAATGAGCATATTACTTTCTATGCAAATGTCGGAGGTATGGTGGAAAGAGCGTTGAAGATAGATTATGACATTACCACCCTCTCGGGGGAGAAGATGGACAGATATGTCAAACCTAAAGGGGTGCAGTGGTCTGTCAATATGGGTGTCGGATTTGAATATAGATTTGTAGATTTTATGGGTCTGTATGTCGATCCTCGTCTGACATATTATTTCCCGGACAAGAACCAGCCATTTACCGTAAGGAGTGAGCAACCGCTCCAGTTCAATTTAGAACTTGGTTTCAGATTCCATCTTTAGTTTTAACTGTTGGGCCATTTTTGAGGCAAATATGAAATTGTTCAAGTCCTGATTGTCGGAGTTGAAAATCTCCTTATTGCTTCCTTCCCAACTTTTTCTCCCTTTGTGGATAAATACAATTTTGTCCCCGATTTCTATCACAGAGTTCATATCGTGAGTGTTGATGATGGTGGTGATATTGTACTCCTGGGTAATCTCTTTAATTAGGTTGTCGATGACAATGGACGTGTAAGGGTCCAGTCCGGAGTTGGGTTCATCACAGAAAAGATATTTTGGGTTAAGGGCAATGGCGCGTGCTATGCCGACTCTTTTCTGCATTCCCCCGGAGAGTTCAGAGGGGTATTTTTTATTTACGTTGGTAAGTCCCACTCTGCTCAGACAGAAATTTACCCTCTCGAGTTTCTCCTCTTTTGACATATTTGTAAAAAAATGGAGGGGAAACATTACATTTTCCTGGGCATTGGCAAAGTCAAAAAGGGCACTTCCCTGAAAGAGCATTCCAATCTGGCTTCTCAGATTCTTTTTCTGCTGGGGCTCAAGGATGTTGAAATGTGTCTGGTCATAAAAAATATCTCCGCTGTCAGGCTCCATCAGACCGACGATTGTTTTTAGAAGAACGGTTTTTCCTGAACCGCTGGCTCCAATGACCAATGAACATTCTCCCGGATTATATGTGGCGCTGACATCTATCAGGGCCTCTTTTCCGTCAAATGATTTGCTTATATTTTTTATGGTTATCATTACAACATTAATTTGGTTAACATCAGGTTTGCAATAAGAATCATAGCACTTGCCACCACAATCGCCTTTGTGCTCGAGCGTCCCACTCCGAGAGAACCACCTGTGGCATAGTAGCCATAGTATGATGATATTGAGCTTATTATGAAACTGAATACCGATGCTTTGACAATGGTGTATATTATATAATATTCGGTAAATGCAAAGCGTAGTCCTGAGACATAATCTTTGACCATAATCATTCCTGTAATGCTGACCAACAGGTATCCTCCGATGATTCCCACGATGAAACTCATAAGGGTCAATAGGGGGTTGAGCAATGTGGTAGATATGATTTTAGGGAGGACCAGATATGATGCCGAGTTTACTCCCATCATCTCCATTGCATCGATTTGCTCGGTAATTCTCATTGTTCCGATTTCGGATGAAATGTTAGAGCCTATTTTTCCTGCAAGGATAAGGCATACCATAGTTGAAGAGAATTCGAGAATGAGGGATTCTCTTGCCATATATCCGATGTACATCTTAGGTAGCAGGGGAGAGGTCATATTGCTGGATGTCTGGATGACCAATACTGCTCCTATGAATATGGAAATCAGTGCGATAAGAGGAATAGAGTTAATGACGAGCTTGTCTGCTTCATTAAAAAAGTTTCTAATGAAGATGCTCCATTTCTCCGGTTTTCTGAAGGTCTTTTTCAGAAAGAGAAAATACTTTCCTATATGGTAGAAGAAATTTGAAACCAAGGTTTTGTCTTTTAGAATAATTTCCAAAGTTATAAATTTTCAGTTCAATTGGGCAAAATTTGCGCAATCGTAAAATGTTTTGTTTGCAAAAGTAAAGAGATGACTTGTGCTATTGTTATCTTCAGAAGGGGTGGTAACTTCGTGACGGAAAATGTGAAAAGGGTATGAATGAGATAGTTTATAAGATGCATAGCGCTACCTGCATTGGTCCCGATCCGGTAGCGATAACTGTCGAAGTGTCAGT
Organism: Candidatus Coprenecus sp.; assembly: GCA_045635245.1. Taxonomy (GTDB): domain Bacteria; phylum Bacteroidota; class Bacteroidia; order Bacteroidales; family UBA932; genus Coprenecus. The sequence continues at coordinate 9,816 of JAZRBT010000021.1, read as the reverse complement.
GGCTATCGGAGTTGGAATTTATCTTGTGGGATTGCCGGACAATGCTGTCAGAGAGGCATTGTTGAGAGTTACTTCTGCTCTGGGTTTTTGGGGTTACAGAGTCCCCGGAAAAAGGACGGTCATCAATATGGCCCCGGCAAATATAAAAAAGGAGGGCTCCGGATATGATGTGGCTATTGCGGTGTCGTTGCTGGCAGTTTCCGGGCAATGTGTTTTTCCGAATTCGTCAGAGTTTCTGCTCTTGGGAGAGCTCTCTCTTTCGGGAGAACTCAGGAGTGTTCCGGGAGCATTGCCTATAGCGATAAAGGCTGCTGAATTGGGTTTTAAGTATTTGGTCTGTCCCAAGGATTGTGCAATGCAGGCAGCTCAGGTAGAGGGGGTTACTGTTTATGGTGTATCCAATCTCAGGGAAGTGATAGATGTCTTGTGCAGGAAACCTCAAGCTCAGGCATATATCGCTCAAAGGAGACCGTTTGAGAGTGTTATAAACAAAACTACGGAGTTTGATTTTGCAAATATCAAGGGACAATTTTTTGCTCGAAGAGGCCTGGAAATAGCCTGTAGTGGAGGACACAATGTTATGTTGTGTGGTCCTCCGGGGGCTGGCAAGAGCCTGATGGCCAAAGCTGTTGCCTCCATTCTTCCTCCGATGTCATATTCTGAATCTTTGGAAACCAGTATAATTTATTCTGTGGCAGGGATGATAGGTGCCGGGGACGGGCTGGTTAGGGAACGGCCTTTCAGGTCTCCTCATCATACTGCAAGTGTTGTCTCTTTTGTCGGTGGTGGAAGTGGTGCTATGCCCGGGGAGATATCTATGGCGCATAACGGAGTCCTGTATATGGATGAGGTTCTCCAATATTCTTCAGGTTTGCTCGATTTGTTGAGGCAACCATTGGAGGACCGGGCCATTACCATTTCGAGGGCAAGGTATAAGGTTACATATCCTGCTTCGTTTATGCTGGTGGGGTCTATGAATCCTTGCCCCTGTGGTTATGCAGGGGATCCGAGTGGCAGGTGTACTTGCTCTCCGGGGATGATAAGTCGTTATCAGTCAAAACTTTCAGGGCCTTTGCTCGACAGGATAGATTTGAATATCAGGGTAAAGCCTCTGGATGATGAATCTATGTTTTCGCAGGAGACTTCAGAGTCGAGTGCGGCTATTGCAATGCGTGTCAAAAAGGTTCGGGAGATACAGTTGGAGCGCTTCAGAGGGAGTGCGATATATATGAATGCGCAGATGTCCCCTTCCGATATTAACCGTTATTGTCACCTTGGGGTACGGGAGACCGAATATCTTCGGAAGGCTGCTGAAAGGTACTCCTTTTCAGCCAGAGGTTATAGCAGGATATTGAAACTTGCAAGGACGATAGCAGATATGGCAGGGGAGGAAAGAATAAAAAACGAACATATTTCTGAGGCTATTCAATACAGATTCCAAGATTTTGATTAACTTTATCATTTATTTAAAGAAATGGGAAAAATTATAATTAAAAACTTGGACGATATAGATAGAGCTGCTGCTCAATTTTTGAAAGAGACAGCAGGTGAATATCTGTTTGCCTTTTATGGTTCGATGGGGGCAGGAAAGACTACTTTCATTTCGGCTTTGTGTAAGGCAAGTGGAGTGGTTGATGAGATTTCGAGTCCTACTTTTACCATTGTAAATGAGTATCAGACAGAGTCTGGAGAGCAGATTTTCCATTTTGACTTCTATCGTATAGATTCCATTAGAGAGGTTGTGGATATTGGTATAGAGGAGTATTGGTATTCGGATGGTAAGTGCTATATGGAGTGGCCTGAAAAGATTGAAGAAATTTTACCGGAGGATGTGCTCAAGGTGAGTATAACCACAATGGAAGATGGTTCAAGACTAATAGAATTTTAATATGGCTCTGGAGATAGATATCAAGACTCTTTTGGAGATGATGGATAGTGGGACACCTGTTATAGATGTCCGTTCGCCTTCGGAGTTTGTCCACGCTTCCATTCCAGGAGCAGTATCGGTACCTCTTTTTGATGATGAGCAGAGAGCAGAGGTAGGAACAATTTATAAGAAGCAGAGCAAGGTTAAGGCTATTCAGAAGGGGTTGGAGTTTGTAGGGCCTAAGATGAAGGAGTTTTCCAGAAAGGCTCTTTCATTGGATTCCCAGGAGTTGATTGTCCATTGTTGGCGGGGAGGAATGAGAAGTGGAGCAATGTCGTGGTTGTTTGAATTGCTTGGACTTTCCTGCTATAGAGTTACAGGTGGATACAAGGCGTATCGTAATTATGTTTTGGATTTTTTTGCTCGGCCACTGAATTTGGTGATGATTGGAGGACGTACCGGAAGCGGAAAGACCGAGATTCTTGCAAAATTGAAGGAAATGGGTGAGCAAGTGCTCGATTTGGAAGGGCTTGCAAATCATAAGGGCTCTGCATTCGGCTCTGTCGGGGAGATGAAACAACCTACCACAGAGATGTTTGAACACCTTGTTTTTAATGTTCTCAGGGGATTTGATCCTACCAGAAGAATATGGGTGGAGGACGAAAGTATAAATATAGGACGGGTATTTATCCCACAGCCCCTTTGGAAGCAGATGGTGGCAGCTCCTATTATTGTGGTGGATACTGATTATCAGGTCAGATTATCCAGAATAATGAGGATATATGCCGCTCATTCTAAGGAGATTCTTGCTGAAATGATTCTCAAGATTCAAAAGAGAATGGGGTATGACAAGGCTAAGCTGGCATACGAGGCGTGTCTTGAAGGAAGAGTTGGAGAGGCTGCTGAAATGTGCCTGAATTATTATGACAAACTTTATGACAAGGGGCTTGAAAAGGTAAAATACAAACCTTCGTTTATTCTCCCTTGTGATTCAGAAGAAGTGACAGAAATATCAGAAAAAATAGTTTCATTAAATATTTTTAATAATGGCAACAAATAAAAAAGTTACAATTGTAATTAATAGAAATGGAATGGGACAGGCTGACGAGCAATTGTCTTTGACCTTGATTAAGAACTATTTGACACTTTTACAGGAAGGTGATTTTCCTTCATATATTTGTATGTATGCGGAGGGTGTCAAACTTACTTTGAACGATTCTCCTGTGTTGGAGGAGCTCAAGGCTTTGGAGCAGGCGGGTGTTGCGATTCTTATTTGCAAGACTTGTCTTAACTTCTACGAGTCTCTTGATAAGGTGGCTGTCGGAACTGTTGCTACAATGGTAGATATTATGGGTGCTCAGACTCATTGTGATAAAGTTATAGTACTATAGTTATGAGTGATAACGGACAAATTAGATTGACCCAGTTCAGCCCGGGGGCAGGATGCGGTTGCAAAATTGCCCCAAAGGAGTTGGAAGAGATTCTGAAAGGGAGTCATTCCAAACTTTCGTTCCCTGAACTATTGGTTGGAAATGATACCAAAGATGATGCGGCAGTTTATGATATAGGTGGAGGCCAGGCAATTATCAGTACTACCGACTTTTTTACCCCGATAGTCGATGATCCATTTAATTTTGGAAGAATTGCTGCCACTAATGCCATCAGTGATATTTATGCAATGGGTGGCAGACCGATAATGGCAATCGGAATCCTCGGTTGGCCGTTGGACAAATTGCCCTCTTCATTGGCATCTGTGGTAATCAGTGGTGCCCGCCAGGTATGTGATAATGCAGGAATTCCATTGGCAGGTGGGCACAGTATCAATATTTCAGATCCTATTTTTGGACTTGCTGTCACCGGAATTATCCCCTCGGATAAGGTGAAGATGAATAGTGGTGCGAAGGTTGGCGATATTTTGTGTCTGACCAAGCCTATTGGTATAGGTCTTGTTGCCTCAGCAGAGAAATTCGGTGTGGTAAGGGATGAGGATAAAGATGTTGCTTTGGAACTGATGACCAGATTGAATACTCCTGGAGCAAAACTTTCTGAACTCGAGGTAGTCCATTCGATTACTGATGTGACCGGTTTTGCCCTTGCAGGACACTCGTTAGAGATGGCTGAGGGTAGTGGGGTGAAGGCTGTTATTGAGTATGATGCAATTCCAAGGATAAAGGGTATTGAGTATTATATCGAGCAGGAGTGTATGCCTGGTGGAACCTTCAGAAATTTTGCAAGTTATGGGGATAAGTGTGATATGGATCCTAAGTATAAGCCACTTATGTGTGATCCTCAGACTTCCGGAGGTCTCCTTTTGGCAATTGATCCTTGTGGGGTGGAACAGGCTGAACAATGTGTCCGTAATTTGGGGCACGAATTTTATAGAATAGGATATATGGCGGAATGTGACGGAGATAAGTATTTGAAAGTCATTTAATAATTCAAGTTATGCTTAAATATCTTGTCATAGGAAGCGGACTTGCCGGGTTATATACGGCTTATAAAGCTTCTGAAATCGGTTCGGTGATGCTCGTTACCAAAAAAGGTATTCGGGTAAGCAACTCATACAATGCCCAGGGAGGTATTGCTGCAGTTACCGATATTGAAGATGACCCTGAGATTCATTTCACTGATACAGTGATTGCAGGCAGGGGGCTTTGTGAGAATAAGGCTGTGGATATTCTTGTCAAGGAGGGTCCTCAGCGCATAAGGGAGATTATCGATGCAGGTATGAAATTCGATACCGAGAACGGAAAACTCTCTTTAGGACTCGAGGGAGGACACCATCGCAAAAGGATTCTGCACGCGGGAGGTGACTCTACCGGCAGGTATATGACAGAGTTTCTGATATCAAAAGTGGAGTCGGATCCTAATATTGAAATCAGGGAGAATGTCTCGGTGATCGATTTTCTGGTCAAAGATGGAGTGTGCTATGGCGCCCGTTGCTGGAATGAGGAGAAGGGTGTTGAGGAGTTGATATATGCTCAACATACTTTCCTAACAAGTGGCGGAGCGGCTGCAATCTACACTCGGACAACCAATCCTGAAACCACTATCGGAGACGGTATTGCTATGGCATATAAAGCCGGTTGTCGTATTGTGGATATGGAGTTTATCCAATTCCATCCGTCGGCTCTTTTTTTGGAGGATTCTTCAAAGGCATTCCTGATAAGTGAGGCTGTTCGTGGAGAGGGTGCTCATTTGTTGGATAAGAATGGCAAGCGTTTTATGTTGCCAATTCACGAGTTGGCAGAACTTGCCCCAAGGGATATTGTGGCCCGTTCTATTTTCAAACAGATGGCTGTTGACGATCGTCCTTTTGTTACATTGTCTTTGGAGCATCTCAGACCTGAGAAGATAAAACGCAGATTTCCGACAATATATGAAAGATGTGCTGAACACGGTTATGATTTGACAAAGAGTATTCCGGTGGCTCCTGCTGCTCACTATACTGTCGGAGGGGTTGCTTCTGACGAGTTCGGACGCTCTGATGTCGAAAGACTATATGTGTGCGGGGAGATTGCATCGACCGGTATAATGGGGGCTAACAGATTGGCTTCCAATTCGTTGTTGGAATGTCTGGTCTTTGCTGGAAGGGCCATAGAGAGTTCAAAGGGAGTAGGGGATATTGATGATATTCCTACATTTGAATTGCAATACCGTAAGGATGTTACAGCTGTAGAAAGGTATGTGCAGTTGAAGAATCAGATAGCTCATACGATGAACAACTGTTCGGGAATCATCCGTTCCGAACTTTTGCTGTCTACAGGTTTGAACCTGATAAAGAAAGAGTTGCGTGATTTGGGCCCTGAAAAGAATGAGTACTACGATGAACTTTCGAGAAAACTCCTTACCATTGCATACCTGATAATGACGGGGGCAAGGTTCCGCAGGGAGAGTCGTGGAGGACATTATCGTGAGGATTATCCTACTCTGAAAGAGGAATTTGCAGTCCATACAATTCAGCAGAAAGGACATCCGCTTATGACAAAAAAAGTTAATGAAGAATAAATTAGGTTAAAGAATATGAATAACGAACAACTTATTGAAAGATTGATTGATCTTGCTTTTGAAGAGGATATTGCTACCGGAGATATTACCACCGAGTCGATTATTCCTGAGTCGTCGAGAGCAGTTGCCACTATGACTGCAAAGGCTGAGGGGGTAATCTCGGGAATTGATATTGTGGAGAAGGTTTTCAGAAGATTCTCGGAAGATGTAGAGTTTACCTTTTATAAAAACAATGGGGACAAAGTGACTAAAGGTGAGGTAATTCTCAAGATAGAAGCAAGTTATCCAACACTTTTGATGGCAGAGCGTACTGCTTTGAATTTCTTCCAGAGAATGTCGGGTATTGCTACTGAGACTGCCAAATATGTGGCAGAACTTGCAGGAACTCATACCCAACTTTTGGATACCCGCAAGACTGCGCCAGGTATGCGTGTGACCGATAAGATGGCAGTGAAAGATGGTGGCGGAACAAATCACCGTATGGGACTATATGATATGGTGATGATTAAGGATAACCACATCAAGATGGCCGGTACCATTGCAAAAGCAGTGGAACAAGTGCGTTCTAAGGTGGCTCCTGAAATCAAGGTTGAGGTGGAAACAACCAATCTTGTAGAGGTTCAGGAGGCAATAGATGCCAAGGCTGATATTATTATGCTCGACAATATGTCAAATGAGGATATGACCAAAGCTGTGGAACTTATTGCAGGCAGAGCAAAAACTGAGGCTTCGGGAAATATGTCAATTCCCCGTTTGAAAGAGGTGGCAGCCACAGGTGTCGATTTTATCAGTGTCGGTGCGTTGACTCACTCTGTTAAAGGTTTGGATATCAGTATGAATATCTCTCTTAAAAAAGAGCACCTGATCAGTGAGATTGAGAGATATAAGAAAGAGAAGAACGCTGTGATTTTTGCCCATTATTATGTTGCTCCAGAGATTCAGGATATTGCCGATTTCGTGGGTGACTCATTGGAACTTTCAAAGAAAGCGGCAACTGTGGATGCTGATTGTATCGTTTTCTGCGGTGTGAAATTTATGGGCGAGACTGCTGCAGTGATTTCTCCTGAGAAGAAGGTGATTCTTCCTGTAGTGGATGCCGGCTGTTCTTTGGCTGATGGTGTTACAGGAGCAGAACTTGCTCAATGGAAGAAGCAAAATCCTGATGGTGTGGTAGTAAGCTATGTGAATACCACCGCTGATACAAAGGCCTATACCGATGTTTGTTGTACTTCGGCAAATGCAGTAAGGGTAGCAGAGGCTGTAGCTGAAGGTAAAGTGCCTGGACTTCCAAAGACCGATAAAATTGTGTTTGTTCCCGATGAAAATCTTGGACGCTATATTAATCATAAAGGAGACTTGGGAATGTATCTATGGAGAGGAAACTGCATTGTCCACCAGGAGATTACAGCAGAACTTATTCTTCAACGTGCCCAGGAGTATCCTCAAGCCGATATCCTGATCCATCCCGAGTCATCTTGTTCGGGAGATCCCCGCATTATGTCTCATCCAAGATGTTATTTCTACTCGACTTCGGGCATCTTGAATCACGTTGCTTCTTCACCTAAAAATCATTTCGTGATTGCTACAGAAACAGGTGTGATGCACAAACTCCAAAAGGACAATCCGGGTAAGGTGCTTATCCCTGTGTCAGAGCAGGCAATCTGCAAGGAGATGAAGAAAGTAACCTTGGAGGCGTTGTATTATGCTTTGAAAAATGACAGATATGTAGTGCAAGTCCCAGAAGAAGTCGCTAAAAAAGCGATTATTCCTGTGGAGAGGATGATGGCGTTGTAAAAAGAGATGTTTATGAAGAATTATTTAACGATTCTCTTACTTATTATTTCCTTTATTATGGTGCCATCTTGTTCTCCAGTTGTTTATGGGTTAAGAGGGGAATATGATGTACGCAACTATCTTGAAACACAATCCTCTTATGATGATGTTTGGAACAGACTGATAGATTGCATATCCCTAAACAATATTCCAATTGAGGTTCTTGATAAACAGAGTGGATTAATTGTTTCTAAACCCGTAGATGTGTCCTTATCTCGTGTTACTCAGGAGAATAGAGATGGTTCGATACGAAATAGTAATGCCTGGTTTGTCTTTCCTTATGAAGAAAATTGTGAAATAGAAAAGGTAGAACTTCTTTTTAATGTAAGAGTTAAGTCATTGGTGAATGGCAATACTCATATCCAAATTAATATGGATTTTAAAGGATTTAGATCAATTATCGTAGGTCCGCTTTTTATGCAGAATTGGCAAATACAAGAATCACCTTGCTATTCAACAGGAGTATTTGAAAGAGAATTTCTAAATATACTGAAATAAATCTTCAAAAAGATTTAATATTGTTTATGCTTAGAATATCCTCATTTTATGCCATTTATAATAAAGGTATAAAGTGAGGATTCTTATAAAGACTATTGTATGAGGGTAATAGTTTGGGAAGATTATCCCGTGAACGTGAAAGAAGTCAAGCTGATTGGTGATTTTTGTGGGAATGTCTCGCCTACTGGGGAATGGAATGACTGATTTATTCCCTAGTAGTGATGAAAATGGTATGAAATGGTGTGAAATACGTGTTACTAGGGAATGGATGTGGTTATTTATTCCCTAGTAGTTGTAAGAGGTGGGGAAATGTAGTTCGTGCTTTCCCTAGTAATATTTCATTGCAAGGCATCGGGAGATTTGATTGGAGCTTATTCCCTTGGTTTTGAATGTGCTATACAGCGTGTTCCCGATTTCATTTTTTTGTTTTTGGCTTAATGAATATATGGAATCTACGCTGTATTCTTTCAATATATGGTTATCAATATATTCACAGAGTTTAAGATCTGTTATGACTTGATAGTTTTTGCGACTATATTCATTTCGTAACATTTTCGACAGGTCAAACTGGTTATGTTCGATTAATGATATGGTAATAGGATTAGTGCCTGTTTTGTCTTGTTTTTGCTCATCTTCCCATTTGCTGTCAGATATTCGGTTCATATGATAGAGATAGTTTCTGGCCGTACCATATAGTATTTCTACTAATTTGACTTCGGTTACGTCTTCTCTAAGAAACATCCCATTTATATCCATTCGGAAAGGGATATCTATTTTTGTGTTTTTTGGCAGGAACCTCCACATCCTCTTTTTAGGGAGTATATCGATATTTGATGATTTGCCCAATTCTTTTCTAAATATTGAATTTGCGGAGCAATATGGATAGTCAAATGGTGTCAAGGCTATTCCGTGGTGTAGAGGATTTCTTAATACGTAGCTTACTGCTGCGATATTGTGATATATTCCTTCTATTTCCAGTGTGAAAATATTACTGTCGAAAAGCGGACCCTTTCTTTTATATTTATTATTGAAGTACATTCCATATCCTATTTTGAATGTGTAGCATAACTCTTTTAAATCAGAAGATGTTACGCAGAAATGAACGTGGTTTGACATAAATGCATCAGCATATGATAGAGAATGACTTTTCAGTAATGCTAACGTGTAACAGTTAAAAGCTCGTCTGTAATCTTCGTGAGAGCGAAAGAGAACCTCGTCAGTAGAGGAAAGAGATAAATGATACAGTTTGTTCATATTGACATTTCATTAAACATTATTCAACCACACAGCCATTTCGCACATTTGCAAAACGAAATGTTCTTTACAAAGATACAAATCAATCTCTCTTCTTCAAAAAATAGTATTGTGTATATATTACTAGGGAATGGAATGGGTAATTCGTTCCCTAGTAGTTGTTAAAATGTTATGAATTGGTCTGAAATACGTGGTACTAGGGAAAGAACTGGGCGAATTGTTCCCTGGTAGTGAAAGAAGCCACGCTGATCGGTGAATGTTGCGATAGCGTGGCTTATATTTTTGTTTTGTACAGGTATTATTTTGAAAGGTGTTCGGCGATGAGTTCGCGGATTTGCTGTTTGGCATCTTTCCAG
>JAZRBT010000020.1:0-1477 GCA_045635245.1 Candidatus Coprenecus sp. | reverse complement strand
CTGGAGCGAGTGGAGATCATCAACGACTTCAAGAACGGGCTCTTCGATGTTTTGGTCGGAGTAAACCTTCTCAGAGAGGGATTGGACCTTCCGGATGTCTCATTGGTAGCTATAATCGATGCCGACAAAGAGGGATTTTTGCGTTCCGACAGAGCTTTGACCCAAACAGCCGGTCGTGCGGCACGAAATCTGAATGGTCTGGTAATTATGTATGCTGATACGATTACCGGTTCGATGAAAAGAACTATTGACGAGACAAACCGTCGCAGGGCAATCCAGCAACAATACAACAAGGAGCACAATATCGTTCCTACTGCTGTCAAGAACGACAGAAAGAACTCCCTTGCCCGCAATCTCACCGACGGATATGCAGAGCCCGAGCAGAGTATCGGAGAATACCTTGCAGAGGATCCTGTTCTGTCCAAGATGAGCCAGAAACAACTTTTGCAGGCAATTGAGGCAGCAAAAAGCAAAATGGAGGAAGCTGCCAAAGAACTCGACTTCCCCAGAGCTGCCAAATTTAGAGATGAAATGTACGAATTGATGAAATTAAAGAAGTGAAAGAGACAAATCCTACATTAGAAGCAATCCTAAGATGCTATCAACCCAGCGAGCAGGAACTTATTTCATACAGTTACCATCTTGCAGAAGAGACACTTAGAGAGAAAACAAGGGAAAACAAACACCCTTTCATAGAACATCCTTTAGGGGTAGCCTATATCGTTTCCAATGAAATCGGGCTGCGCTATGAATCTGTTGTAGCAGTTTTTCTCCACGAAACCATCAGATTCAACCCCGAGATTCTGCCTCAAATTCCCAAAGGCAAATTCTCTGACGAGATTATAAATATAGCACTGAGTCTCAACAAAATTGCAGCAATCAAACCTAAAGAGACACGCCTCGAAGCGGAGAATTACAAAAGGCTTATTCTCTCCTACTCGAAAGATCCGAGAGTAACCCTTATAAAACTTGCCGACAGACTGGAGGTAATGCGCAACATCTATCTTCTCCCAAAAAGTTCACAGGAGAGAAAGGTGACAGAGACAATGCTTCTCTATATTCCTATTGCCCACCAGCTCGGTCTGTACAATCTCAAAAGCGAACTTGAGAATATATTTTTCAAATATACCGACCCCGAGCATTTCAGGGAGATAACCAACAAACTCAAAGCGACCCAGTCGCAAAGAGATTCCCTTGCCGAATCTTTCATCAAACCTTTGAAAGAGAGAATCGCAGCAGAGGGATTTGAGTTTACCATAAAACAAAGGACCAAAACTGCATACTCCATCTGGAAAAAGATGGAGAAACAGAAAATTGGCTTTGACGGGGTCAAGGATGTTCTTGCCATCAGAATCATCATCAAATGCGATAACAACAGAGAGATCGAACACGACTTGTGCTGGAAAGTATATTCTATTGTAACAGAAGAATATACACCCGATACAAAGCGTCTTCGCGACTAAGTCGGAGGCCAAGC
>JAZRBT010000019.1:0-2354 GCA_045635245.1 Candidatus Coprenecus sp. | reverse complement strand
TGATATCAGCAAACACTGCATTCGCAACAAATGGAGCAGCCATTACTTAATTGAAACATCAATGTCAGCCACTCTTTTAAGTAGACTAGAAATTTCTTGGAAACCTAATTTAATGTTCATAATCTATATTTTACTAGGATTAATAATTTCCAATTCATCCACCTGAGCAATTTATTATTCTGCCTTTTCCATAGAAGACATTTTTCGGCATCAAGTATCTACAAATCTATTGAATAAAAATGAATTTCGTTTGTAATAAAGTGACATTCTTTATAATTTCAGTGACATTAGACAATAGGGGATGTCACTCTGACAACAATTAGATAACAACTCCAGAAAACTACCCCTCTCTTTTGTCCGAAAACGACAAACCGACCTAGGGAGGATTAATCGCCAGGACTCTCAAAATAATTCCGACTAAAACTCCGACTTCCACTCAATAATCAGAGCATAAAAAAAGGTCGGCATAACCGACCTTTTAAACTATTTGGCGCGATGCTCCGCTCGCAACAAATCGAAAACTGTCTTGACAGGATTGAAGGTAATCAAAGGAACCTCTACAAATACGGTGTTCCAATTACTCATCGAACCGTTCCACAATCCTGGAAGTTCCTGAGCCTTCAATGTGCGTCCCTCATAACTCTTAGATGAAATAAATCCGGTCTGAGGATCTACAAAATCGGGAAGATTAAATTTCTCTCCAAGATGATTTTTGGTAGAACATACTACATCTACAGGATTGAAGTGAGATGACTCTGAAACAAACTTAACAGTCTGAGGATCATTCATATCGAGCTGGGCAGCCTCGAGAATCTGCAACGAAGTGGATCCGTCATTATCCTTTACAATATAAGGTCCGCCACCGGGCTCGCCTTCGTTCTTGACCATTCCGCAAACTCTGATAGGACGATTCAACTTATTGATAACAAACTGATATTTCTCATCTTCCGAAAGAGCAGGCAGTGAAATTGACAACTCCTCCTCAAGGAATTTCACAACTTCTTCATACAACTGCTCGTTCTTTGAATTATTTGCCACCAACTCAGACAACAATGCGATATATTCAAAGATTTTGCCTCTCAATTGCAACAATTTGCCTGCCAATACCTTTTTCCAAAGAATTGTTTGGTCGAGATAATCCTGATAGACAACATTGTCGATATTTTTCAAGAAAATAATATCTCCGTCGATAGCATCGAGATTCTTCAACAAGGCACCGTGTCCACCCGGACGGTACAAAGGCTTGCCATCTGCCAACAGGAATGGTGTGTTATCCTCATTTACAGCAATAATATCGGTAGCTGGATCCTGAACACTGAACGAAATATTATATTTCACACCATATCTCTGTTCATATTTTGCGACACACTCTTCCAAAATCTTTTCAAATCCTGCCTGATGTGCAGGAGATACTGTAAAATGGATATTCACAGAGCCGTCATCACTTTTGGCATAAAGAGCACCTTCCACCAAATGCTCTTCGAAAGCGGTACGAATCTCATCTTCATATTTGTGGAACAAAATCTGACCTTTGGGACGATTTCCATAATCGTAACCTCTTCCGGCTACCACATAATCGATAAGTTCAGCTCCTTTCAACGCACCAAGTTGTTCATTATAAAAAGGATACTGGGAAATCTGCTCAATAAATTTATAAACTTTGGAACCTTCCGGCAAAGATTCTCCTGCCACCAGCTTGTCCCTTCCCTCAAAAAGATCTTTAAACATTCTGGAAGCGGCTCCCGATGCAGGGACAAATTTCACACGCTTGCCATTGAATTTATCATATTCCTCTACTGCCTCAGCCTGCTGTTGCTCTGACATAACAGTAATACCTCTTCCGTATGTTGCCGAAGAAGCCAATTTCAAAAACGGGAATCCTTTCTTAAAGTTTTCAATAAATCTATCTTCCATAATGTTAATGTTTTAAATATCAGTTAATTCAGATATATGTTCAGGTACATAGAACTCTCTTCTGTAATCATATCCGTTGCGGATATCCTCAAACTTCGCCGGGTAATCCTTAAATGACCGCGAAGTCTCTTCCAAAGGAAAAATTCGGGATAATTCTCCGTAAAAACGACTAACCTGCTGATAATAAACCGAATCGTCGTTACAAGAATTAAAAATACCCTTTGGAATTTCTATTTCGGGAGTCCCGGAGTGTAAAGGTACAAAATCTTTTAAAGATTCTATTCCAAAATGTTCGGCAAATTTCTGTACCACCGCAGCAGTCCCATTAATTTTACCTTCGTACGAATACCCGGCAATGTGGGGTGTGGCAATATCTGCCTTTTCGACCAGTTCCAAATTTATATTCTTCGGTTCCCCTCTCCACACATCGAGAATCACCC
>JAZRBT010000018.1:0-2055 GCA_045635245.1 Candidatus Coprenecus sp. | reverse complement strand
CATGGCTACGATCCGACTTACTTTGATAACCGTTGGAAACTCAGACCAATGGGGAAACAGAGCAAAGATTACCCCTTTGGCAGACAGTCAGGACGGATTCCTCGACATTACTGTTGCCGATTCGTTCAGCGCGTTTTACATACCATCACTTGCCGGACTGCTAATGACCGGCTATCTTGACAAAAGCAATAAAATTCACTGCTACAAAGGTAAACACATCACTATTTCCAGATCACTGAACGGGCCTGCCCACGCTGACGGAGATTGGTTTGAAACAGGCGAGGTTGTGGACATAGAGATAATTCCTTCTGCATTCAGAGTAATTATCCCATAATACTTGCTATATTTGTAGTTTATGACACTACATCCCTATGAGAGATTTTTGGAAACTTCTAAAACGATTTGTCGGTCCATATAAAGGTTATCTTGGAGGCTCAATAATTCTGAACCTCCTGTCCGCTATTTTTAACCTATTTTCATTTGCATTCATCATCCCTATTTTGGACATATTGTTCAAAACAGATCACGCTACATACGAATTTATTCCCTGGGATAGCGGAGCAGACTTGAAAGATATGCTCTTCAACAATATGTATTATGGTGTAACCCAGCTGATTGACAAATTCGGAGGTTCCACTACCCTGCTTATCATCGGTCTGTTCTTCGGCTTTACAACCTTTCTGAAAACAGCCTGCTATTTTGGTTCTGCAGCAGTAATGGTGCCACTCAGAACCGGAGTTGTCAAAGATATCAGAGTATTGATTTACAACAAATTGCTTGCTCTCCCCATAAGTTTCTTCTCTGACCAGAAGAAAGGTGATATCATCGCCAGAATGAGTGGTGACGTAAACGAAGTGGAAAACTCCATTACCAGTTCGCTCGATATGATTATCAAGAATCCTATTCTGATAGTCGTGTACTTCTCGATGCTTATTTATTTGAGTTGGGAGCTGACCCTCTTTACCATCGCAGTAGTTCCTTTTATGGCGTGGATTATGGGGACCATCGGCAAGAAACTAAAAAGACAATCTCTTGATGTCCAAAACTTCTGGAGTGATTCAATAACTCAGATTGAAGAGACTCTCGGCGGTATCAGAATCATCAAAGCATTCCTTGCTGAAAAGAAAATGATGGGAAGATTCGACACTGTAACCGATGATCTGAGAAAATCTACAAACAAACTTTTTATCAGACAAAACTCTGCACACCCTGTAAGTGAATTTCTTGGCAGTGTAATGATTATGGTGGTGCTTTGGTTTGGAGGAACACTTATTTTAAGTGAAAATGCCTCATTTGAAGCATCTACTTTCATCTACTATATGACTATCCTTTATAGCGTTCTGGCTCCTTTGAAAGATCTTAGCAAAGCGGGGTATGCAATTCCTAAAGGATTGGCTTCAATGGAAAGAATTGACAAGATTCTAAATGCCGAAAATAATATAAAAGAAATTGAGAATCCTTTGGAAATCAACTCTTTTGAAAACGAAATCAATCTAAAAGGGGTCTCATTCAGATATGATGACAGCAAGGAGGTGCTTTCAGAGATTAACCTTACAATCAAGAAAGGGACGACAGTGGCTCTTGTGGGTCAGTCAGGCTCCGGAAAATCGACATTGGTAGATCTTCTTCCCCGCTTCCACGATGTTGCCAAAGGAACTATATTTGTCGATGGCAAAAATATCAAAGATTTGAAAATAAATGACCTCAGAGGTCTGATTGGCAATGTAAACCAGGATGCAATCCTGTTTAATGACACCATTTTCAACAACATCGCTTTTGGTGTGGAAGGTGCTACAATGGAGCAGGTGATGCAAGCGGCAAAACTTGCCAACGCCCACGATTTCATTATGGAAAAAGAGGAAGGTTACCATACAAACATTGGCGACCGTGGTGCTAAACTTTCAGGAGGTCAGAGACAACGTATCAGCATTGCTCGAGCTCTTTTGAAAAACCCTCCTATTCTGATTCTCGACGAGGCAACATCAGCATTGGATACCGAATCTGAAAGACTTGTTCAGGACGCATTGGAGAAACTTACCGCATCCAGAACCACTA
>JAZRBT010000017.1:0-3871 GCA_045635245.1 Candidatus Coprenecus sp. | reverse complement strand
CTTGGAGAAAACCACTCTAGGTGACATCTCAGAACTTGCTGACCTTAAAGAAAAAATGGCTAACGAAGCAAAATAATTATGAAATTTTCGTTGGTAACACTGGGGGTCTCATCAGCATCTCCGACAACGAATAGATACCCTAGCGCTCACATATTGAATATATGTGGGCGCTTGTTCCTTATAGACTGTGGTGAAGGTGCGCAGATGTTGCTCAAAAGGTATCATCTGTCGATGCTCAAAATCAGCAAGATATTTATCAGTCATCTGCACGGGGATCATCTGTTCGGGTTGTTCGGTCTTCTCTCTTCAATGGCTCTGGCAGGCAGGACAGAGAAGCTCCTGCTGTACGGTCCGGAACAATTGGCAGATGTGTTGAAATTCTACAGCGACTATTTTGTAGATGATCCTTCGTACGAAATGGAATTTGTACAGGTGAAGACCGACTCCAAAACTGTTATATACTCTGATTCCGAATTGCAGGTTGAGGCATTCCCTTTGTATCATTGCAAAGAGACTTACGGATATATTTTCAGTGAAAAGGAGCCTCCGATAAATGTCCGCAAGGAGAAAATTTCAGAGATGGGACTGACTGTAGAAGAAATTCTTTCCCTCAAAGCCGGTAGGGATATCGTCAGGGACGGACAGGAATTGCCAAATGGCGATTTTACCTATATGCCATACGCCCCCAGACGTTTTGCGTACTGTTGTGATACTGCTGTAAATAAGCAGGTTACAAAAGATGTTGCCGGAGTCGATTTGTTGTATCACGAAGCGACTTTCAGTAATGAATTTGCCGAAATTGCAGAGTCCAGATTCCACTCTACAGCAGCGCAGGCAGCCTACATTGCAAAGAGTGCTGCTGTCGGAAAACTCGTTATCGGTCACTATTCTTCAAGATATAATGACCCGTCACTTCTCCTCTTTCAGGCCCGTGAGGTCTTCGCAGAGAGTTATGCTGCCGAAACGGGTATGGAATTTGAAGTTCCACTTAAAAAGTTAGAATAGATTAATATGAAGAAGATAGCAATTATCCTGTTTGCCCTGTTTTCTGTATGTTCGGTTTCTGCTCAGAGTCTGAAATTGCAGAGGGCTTTGAATAAGTTGAACCAGGGAATCTATTTGATAGATGCCCTCTATGTCGATACTGTCAATATCAATAAAATCGCAGAGGAGGCGTTGAAAGCGGCAGTGGCGGAGCTGGATCCTCATTCCTCGTATATCTCTGCGGAGGATGTCAAAGCGATGAACGAGCCGCTGCAGGGAAATTTTGAAGGGATTGGGATAGAGTTTGCAATAATCAAAGATACTCTCACCGTTCAGGCGACTATTGCCGGAGGTCCTTCTGAAAAAGTGGGTTTGAGAGCCGGGGACAAGATTGTCAAAGTCTCAGGAGAAGAGGTTGCCGGAATCGGTCTTACCAATGAGAAAGTGTTCGGACTTTTGCGTGGAGACAAAGGGACGAAAGCAGAATTGGAGATATATAGAAGAGGTGTGGAGGAGCCGCTTCTGTTTACTGTCGTCAGAGACAAGATTCCAATCAATAGTGTGGATGCCGCTTACGAGCCTGTTCCCGGAGTCCTTTACATCAAGTTGAGCCGTTTTGCTGCCCCTTCACACTCTGAAATAGTGGAGGCTTTTGCAAATGCTTCAAAACCTCTGAAAGGGGTGATTGTCGACTTGCGCAGCAACGCAGGGGGCTATCTTCCCACAGCGATAAATATTGCAAATGAATTCTTGCAGGCGGGAGACCTGATAGTTTATACCGATGGCAGAGCAATGCCCAGAATGCAGGAAAATGCCGATGGCTCGGGACTTTATACCAGAGGACCATTGGTGGTTATGATTGATGAAAATTCTGCTTCAGCGAGTGAAATTCTGGCAGGAGCGATTCAGGATCAGGACAGAGGTATCATTGTAGGACGCCGTTCCTTTGGAAAGGGACTTGTCCAGAATGCAATTCCTTTGGACGATGGCTCTGAATTGAGACTCACCGTGGCAAGGTATCATACCCCTTCTGGAAGAGTTATCCAGTCTCCATACGAGCAGGGTAAGAGCGAACAATATTATAAAGATTTCTATGAGAGGTATCTTCGTGGGGAATCTTTTGCAAAAGATAGTATTCATCTTCCCGATTCTTTGAAATTCAAAACATTGAAAAAAGGTAGGGTAGTATATGGTGGAGGAGGAATTATTCCGGATGTTTTTGTTCCTGCCGATACCCTTTCATATACAGATTATTATGCCTCATTGCTCCGTCAGGGGGTTGTGATAGAGTATGTGAACTCAACTTGTGATAAAAACAGGGACAAATGGACAAAGGAATATCCCGATTTTGCAAAATTTGACTCGTCGTTCACTATTTCGCAAGATATGATTTCGGAACTTGTCGCTTTGGCCCAAGAGAAAGGAATAGAGCCGGCACCCGAACAATTTGAGAAGAGCAGAATGGAAATCGAGTCGTATATGAGGGCTCTGATCGCCAGTTCGTTGTACGATAGAAGTACATTCTATAAGATTCTGAATCAGTCGTCACCCGAGTTCAAGGCTGCGATGGATGCGCTTTTGTTGGAGTAGCCCATTATAGAAAAATCGGATAATCCTGCTGATTCGTTCCCGAATTTGTAGGATTATTTTTTTATAAGTGCTATCTTTGGGAAATATAAAAATGATGTTATGGAAAAAGTTAGTGAAAAATTTGAACTTGAAGGGCAATGGAAGGTCCTTGACTCTAGGGTAGAAGATGATGATATGGCTTGGTCAGATGGTTTTGATTTTGGATGTGCTGAACCCGGAGTTCTCTCTTTCTTGCTTTTGGCAGAGGAGAGTGCCAATCCCGATTACCAATCCGGACAGTATTATAAATATGATATGGAAGCCACCGGTTATTCTTGCAAATATGATAAGGATGGTAATTTTGAAATGATTGAATGTGAGCGAGATGGATTGATAATGGAGTTTAAGGTTGAAGAAATTATCGATAGGGACAATATAATGGTTTCTCTGGATGATGGAGAAGGTGGAAGAATAAAAAACGTGTTGCAACGTATTCCCACCCAGCCCGTATTGGCAATGCCGGAAGAAGAGTTCGAAGAAGAAGACGAATAGCAATATCAACGATATATATCAGATCAGAGCCCTATTTCTTTGCAGATAGGGCTTTTTGATATGCTTTTGCATTCTTTTGATGCTGGCTGTATGTTGAAGCGAAGTTGTGAGTTCCGTCAAATTCCGGTTTGGCGCAGAAATAGATGTAGTTCGATTTCTCATAATTGAGGACTGCATCTATTGCTTTAATGGTGGGTATGGTTATCGGTCCCGGAGGGAGCCCTTTATTTTTGTAGGTATTGTATGGAGAGTCTATTTTAAGGTGTCTTTTCAAGACTCTTTTAATTCCGGGTTCGCTGTCCAGATGTGCATAAATTACGGTGGGGCAAGCCTGGAGCGGCATTCCTTTTTTAAGTCTGTTGATATATACTCCGGCTATTTTGGGCATCTCGCCTATGTTGTTTGTCTCTTCGTTCACAATGGAGGCAAGAGTCATAATCTCATTTTTGCTCATTCCCATATTCTTCCCCTTTGCAATTCTGCTTTCGTTCCAGAAAGCTTTGTATTCCTGGTACATCCTCTTGATTACACTTTCAGGAGAGGCGGTCCAATACAATTCGTAGGTGTTTGGAATAAACATTCCTATGAATGTCTGCGATGTGAATCCCAATGATTTTATAAGTGAATCATTTGTGAGGGCTTGTGAAAATTGGGCAGAGTCCGCTTCAAAGTTGCTGCCTAAAAATGCAGATAATTTGTCAATTGTCCTGATATGGCTTCTCAGGGTAAATCTCATCGGTTCCTGCCATCTGTTTGCAATTATTCT
>JAZRBT010000016.1:0-4552 GCA_045635245.1 Candidatus Coprenecus sp. | reverse complement strand
CAATGATTCTAACTTTGCAAAAGTTACCTTCGCTATTGACGAAGCGGGAACTTCTGCTACTCGTGCCATCGGTGAAGGCAGCAATGTAGATGCTCTTTACTACGCTGTTTACGATGACAAAGACAACCTTATTGCTGAGCTTGGTGACAAAGTGACAGGAATCACATTCCCTACCACTGTAGAGATCACCCTTGCTAAAGGTCAAACTTACAAAATCGCATTCTGGGCACAAAACTCAAAAACAGGTGCCTACACCATTAATGGTGGCGACGTCCGCAATGTATCTATCAGCTATGACGGCTACAACAACGACGACACTCGCGACGCATTCTTCAAAACTGTACAACACAAAGTAGTTGGTGACATCGCTTTGAACGTAACCCTAGAACGTCCATTTGCTCAAATCAATCTTGGTGTTATCGAAGAAGACTGGCAAGATGCAGCAACAGCTGGTATCACAGTAGCACAATCAGAACTAACTATCAACAATGCAGCTACCAAAATCGACCTATTCAATGGTAAAGTATCTGCAACAACTGCTCTAACCTACAAACCTAGCAACATCCCTACAGAAAGTTTGATGGTTGACTTCGACAAAAATGGTACTCAAGAAGCATACAGATACCTTTCTATGAGCTACATTCTTGTTGCAGAAATGAGCGAAACAGCTGATGAAAATGGTATGTTCGGTGCAGGAAGTTCACTTGTAAATGCAGCATTCACCCTAAAAACCAATAAAGAAAATGTTGATGTAAAAGTTGACAACCTACCTGTTCGCCGTAACTGGAGAACCAACATCATCGGAACAATGCTAACCGGAGACATCACCTTCAACATCGACATCGACCCTATTTTCGACGGTGATATCAACTACCCTAGCACAGCTGAAGAAGAACTTCGTTTAGCTGCTGCAAACGGTGGAAAAGTAGAATTGAGTTCTGATATCACTCTAAAAACCCCTATCGTTGTCGCTGAAGGAACTTCAATGGTTCTTGACTTGAATGGAAAAACCATTACAACAGATCTTAAACAAGAAGGTCGTCACCACTATGCTATTGACAACTATGGTACACTAATCATCGAAGGTACAGGTGCTATCAATGCACGTGGTATCGAAAACTTCGGCACAATGGTTATCAATGGTGACATCACTATCACTAACGTTGACACAAATGGTGGTTCAGCTATTTGGAACGAAGGTCATCTAACCATTAACAAAGGTACTTTCACAACAAATGAAACAGCTGGAGCCGATTCATACGGCGGAGCACTTTATACAGAGGAAGATTGTGAAGCTATCATCAATGGTGGTACTTTCATTGCAAATAGCCAATTGACATACGCTATTTTGAACTACGGCAAAACAACTATCAACAATGCAACTGTTAGAGGTAAACATGGTTGTGTAGGTAGCGATAAAGACAATCCTGGTACCACAGAAATCAAAGGTGGTACTTTCCAACTTATGGAGAACCCCGGAGTAAGTGACCACTGTACATACTACTGTTCTTCTATCACAGGTGGTAATTTCACCCTTGGAAACAACACTGATAATGGCGCACAACTATTCTATGAATCAACAATTGCAACCGGTTATCATGTAATCGTAAACGATGGTTGGTCGTATGTAGTTCCTGAAGAAGTTGATGCCGTTGTTACTTCTTCAAGCGAATTAAAAACCGCTATCGTTAATGATGCTACTATTGTATTAACCGAGGGTACATATACTTTGCCTTCTTTGAGTGGCAAAGAAGGTGTTGTAATTATCGGTACAGAAGGTACAGTAATAGGCGGCAATACATCTACTGGTTTTGGTGGTAACTTTGGAAAAAACACCACTATTAAGAATGTAACTTTCTCTGGAACTTCTAATGGCGTTCGCTACTCGTATGCTCAGGGCGGAGAGTCTACTTTTGAGAATTGTACTTTTGCTGGTGAATCTACCTATGGATTCCATATAGACCAATCTAAAGGTGCTACTTTTACATTCAATAATTGTGTATTCTCTGGCTTCAATGCTTTTGCTGGTGATTTGGTAAAGACTACATTCAACCATTGTACATTTGAGCACAATGGTAGCTACGGTCATACCAATATATGGAGTGTTGCTTATTTCAATGATTGTACTTGGGAGGCTGGTGCCAGCGTAGGTCCAAGAGACAATGCTACATTATACTTCAATGGTGTTGAAGAAAGTTGGCTGCACGAATTTTAATAATTACCATATATACTTTGCCTATAGGGGTTAGATTACCCCTATAGGCTTTATTTTTTGTCCACTCGTAATTTAGTGAAAATTTAAACTCTATTTGCAGGAGTGGGACAGCGTAGAACAGTTTGCAAAGGAACTGGTTAAGTATATACACTACTACAACAATGATAGAATCAAACTGAGGCTAAATGGAAAAAGCCCGGAACAATACCGAGCTCTATTCCAATCTAAGTCCGCCTCTTGATAATGTTAAACCGTCCAACTTTTGGGGGTCACATCAGTTTTATTCCAATCTAAGAGGGCCTCTTAATTATGTAAAACTGTCCAACTTCTTGGGGCATATCAGTTTTAGCCACCTTCTTTTTTTATTATAAAACTGAAAGATGCTCGGTCAAGCCAAGCATGACAATAGAAACAGTCTGGACGAACATAACAATAGAAACAGTCTGGACGAGCATGACCTGAATGTATAAAAAAAGAACCAACATTTCTGCTGGTTCTTTCGTGACCTCGGCGGGATTCAAACCCACAACCTTTTGATCCGTAGTCAAATGCTCTATTCAGTTGAGCTACGAGGCCTTATGCATCTGATGACTATTCAGCTTTAGCTTCGCTAGCCACAAATCTTTTCTCTTTAATACGAGCTTTTTTACCTGTTAGGTTTCTTAGGTAGAAAATTCTAGCTCTACGTACTTTACCGCTCTTGTTAAGTTCGATTTCAGAAATGAAAGGAGAGTAAAGAGGGAAAATTCTTTCAACACCTACTCCGTTAGAGATCTTACGAACTGTGAAAGTTTGTGTAACTCCTGAACCTTTTCTCTGAATAACTACACCACGGAATTTTTGAAGTCTTTCTTTGTTTTCTTCTTTAATTCTGTATGTAACGGTAATTGTATCACCTGCTTTAAATGCAGGGAAATTTTTTTCTTCTTGAGCAAACGCCTGCTCTGCAACTTTAATTAAATCCATCTCAATTCTAAATTTAAGTGGCAACATTGCTTCTCAAATCACATACGCAAGAGGTTGCTGTTTTTTTCGGACTGCAAAGATAGTCAAAAGTATCTTGTTTCCAAATTTTTTTTGAATTAACTGAACATCTTTTTCAATCTGTCGAAAAAGTTTTTGTCAGTTTTGGTCGGTTTTGGAGCAAAATTCGAAGATTTTCTAAGCTTTTCGAGGAGTTCCTTCTCCTCTTTGTCTATCTTCTTAGGTGTCCATAACTGAATGAGTACCAGCAAGTCTCCCCTTCCGTAACCATTCAGATCAGGAATACCTTTACCCTTAACCCTCAAGAAAGAGCCTGATTGTGTTCCCGGCTCAACTTTAATTCTCACTTTTCCATCGGCGTGAGGAATTTCTACTGAAGTTCCTAGAATCAAATCGGGTACTGATATAAATAAGGTATATATCAAATCATTTCCGTCGCGTTGCAATTCTGGATGTTCTTCCTCTTCGATGAGTACAATCAAATCTCCATTGATACCATTGCCTTTGGCTGCATTACCTTTACCTTGCACTGTAAGCTGCATTCCTTGAACAACACCAGCAGGAATCTTGAATGATACCTCTTCCACTCCCTCTACAACTCCGGCTCCGTGACACTCAGAGCAAGGTTTGGTTATGATTCGTCCCTCACCGCCACAGGTAGGACAAGGAGAAGTGGTCTGCATTCTTCCCATAAACGACTGAACAACGCGGGAAACCATACCTGTTCCGTGACAAGTATCGCAAGTTTTGATATCAGCCTCTGACTCAGCACCTTTTCCGTGACACTTGGGACATTGGACAGATTTCTTGATTTTTACGGTTTTGCTGACTCCATTTACGATTTCCGACAACGAGAGTTTGACTCTGATTCTGATATTGGAACCTTTTTTCACCCTTTGCGCAGATCTTCCACCGCCAAAGCCTCCGTCAAATCCACCGAAGCCGCCAAAACCTCCTCCGAAAATATCTCCAAAACGGCTGAAGATATCCTCCATTGAGAATCCGCCAAAACCATCAAATCCACCTGCTCCGCCTGAAGCAGCGCCACCCATTCCTGCGTGACCGAATCTGTCATATCGAGCCTTCTTGTCAGGATTGCTCAATACATCGTAAGCCTCTGCAGCCTCTTTGAATTTCTCTTCTGCAGTGGCATCACCCGGATTCTTGTCCGGATGATATTTGATTGCCAATTTTCTATATGCTTTCTTGATTTCTTCAGGGGTCGATTCCTTAGTCACCCCCAAGACCTCATAATAATCCCTTTCCTCTGCCATTTGTTATACCCCCACTACTACTTTAGCGTAACGAATAACTTTGTCATTCAAAAGATATCCTTGTTGAACAACATCTATA
>JAZRBT010000015.1:0-2513 GCA_045635245.1 Candidatus Coprenecus sp. | reverse complement strand
TAAAAGCCATATTAACGTATTTTGTACAAACTACAAATATAAAATAATTATTGATAAATCGTAAGCAAATTCTTGGTAATTTTGCATCCTATGAATGAGCAAATTTCAAACAGGCATATCCTCATCAGCGAAGATGGATCGCCCACCCTATTTTCTGAAATATTCGGAGAAAGTTACCATTCCACCTCCGGTGCAATACAAGAATCGCTCCACCTGTTCATAAACAACGGACTGATGAGAGCGCATCAGCAAGGAATAGTGAAAATCCACATTCTCGAATATGGATTCGGAACAGGGCTGAATGCCTTACTAACCATTCAGACACTACTGAATAACAAGGAGTTACAAAATACTACAGTATATTACACATCAGTAGAAAAATACCCTTTGACAGAAGAGGAGTACACCCGAATGGAGTATTCTGACAGGGAATTGTACCTATCTATGCATCAGACAAAATGGCAGACTCTCGAAGATTTTGCCAAAAAAGATCATTTTGACATAATAACTGAACAATTCCACCTGAGGAAAATCAATGCAGATTTCGCAGACTACCACCCATTCAAAGAAAACGAATGGATAGATGTAGTTTACTTTGACCCTTTTTCCCCTGAAACACAACCACAATCGTGGAGCGAGGATATATTCGCTAGGATACACAAAGCCCTCAAACCCTTCGGCACATTAGTCACTTACTCAGCCAAAGGAATTGTAAAACAAGCACTTCGTAATTCAGGACTGACAGTAACCCGCATCAAAGGAGCGGGCAAGAAAAGACACAGTCTCGTTGCTGTTAAAAACCTGCAAGATACACCAACGTACCCACCAGCACAGCAATAAGTGCATTGAGCAACTTAGCCACAATAAAGTCTCTTTTGCTCGAAGCCAAAAGAGGCAAAGAGGTGTGTCCGTCCTGTGAAATGGAACTTGTCAACAAGACTGAGAACGGAGCCAGACCACTGGCAAACAATGTGATAAAAATCATATTTGGACCCGACTCCGGAATCATTCCCACCAAAGCGGCAAGTAAAATCATCAGATAGACATTATCCCTCATCCACGCAGAAATATCGAGATACTGCAACCCTATCTGAATCACCAGCAACGCCCCTGCGGTCCACAAAAACACCTTCAGAGCGTGATGCCTGATAACGTGTCCCCAAATATGTTCCTGAAAGAAATGAGTATCTGAAGCTGCCACAAGAAACAGCACGACAATACTCAAACAAGCAAAAATAAGATTCAGCCACCTCTCACTGAAAAGATCAAAACCACCACTGTGAGAATGAATATGCTCACCTTCAGAATGGTCACACTCGCCGAGATGAGTCTCTGTACACAAATGATCGTGTCCCTGCTCCTCGTGCGAATGAGTGTGGTTTTCAGCAATAACTTCCACGTGGGAATGGGTATGAGTATGCGCCATTTCCGAGTGGTCGTGAGAGTGTTCCAGAATTCCTGAGAAGACTGCCACTATGAAAATCAATATCCCAACCAATGTGATAATCAACTCCTTAGAAGGCTTCTTCAACGCACTGTAAGAAGATCTTCTGAAAAGCGACGGAACCTTTTCCTGATGCCCCTCGTGCAACTCGAAATGATTCTCGCACGAAATTTTGACCTTCCTTTTTTTATTGATTTTGTCGGTAATCAGTCCAAAAACAACCCCAACAACAAACAGCACTCCAAAAAGGATAAAAGCCTGACGAGGTATCATTGCCAACATCACAAAAGCCTCATCCCCCGAAGAGCTGATCATAGCTGCCACCAAAGCCCCCAGCCCAATAATCCCGTGGGAAAACAAAGAGACAGCAGCAAATCCACCAATACATCCGGGAATAAGTCCCAACAATGCCCCCATAACCACCTGACGGAAAGAATTGTTATGCAACTTTCCAAACCACTTTCCGGCAGATGCCACATTAACATACTCTATCATTATCATCATAACCAGCACCAGGGAGGTTATAAGATAACTGTTCTTCAATACCTCTGACAATAGATGCAACATCCTACTCCTTATATTTGTTCAACAACTCTGTTGCAGCAGAGAACGAATCGATTTTTCCCTCGAGAACAGCCCTCTCAAAATCTCCAAGCGCAGCCTCAATTTTAGGATTCTCGTAAAACATCTCCTTCAAAGAATTATTGATACTCTCATACATCCAATAACGGTCCTGTTCCCTTCTTCTGTGAGAATAATAGCCATTACCTTTTACCAAAGCAAAATATTTCTCAATAACAGCCCAAACCTCTTCCAATCCTGTCTTTTCAATAGAAGAAGCGGCCAATGCAGTAGGAACCCAACCAGACTCTGTAGGAGGGAACAAATGAAGTGCATTTGCATAGACAGCTCTCGCCATATTTGCCTTCTCGATATTATTTCCATCAGCCTTATTGATCATAATCAGGTCTGACATCTCCATAATACCTCTCTTGATACCTTGCAAATCATCTCCGGCACCCGAAATCTGAAGCAACAAGAAGAAGTCACTCATCGAATGGACAGCAGT
>JAZRBT010000014.1:0-3561 GCA_045635245.1 Candidatus Coprenecus sp. | reverse complement strand
ATCTCCACCCTCTCCAATGTGTCTACATCTGAGTGTATGTAACGTGCTCTGACAGACCTCTTCAACAGGAATTTTTCCAATTCTTCTGCCATTCTCTTGGTAAGAGTGGTCACCAGCACCCTCTCGTCTTTCTCAGCTCTTATCTCTATCTCTTCCAGCAAATCGTCAATCTGATTTTTGGATGGTCTGACTTCGATAGGAGGGTCGAGCAAACCTGTAGGGCGGACAATCTGTTCCACGATGATGCCGTCGCTCTTGGCAAGTTCATAATCTCCCGGAGTGGCACTTACAAAAACTCTTTGTCCGATAAGTCCTTCAAACTCATCAAATTTCAAGGGCCTGTTGTCTGATGCGGCAGGGAGTCGGAATCCGTATTCCACAAGAATGTCTTTGCGGGAACGGTCTCCTCCATACATCGCCCGGACTTGTGGGAGAGTCACGTGGCTCTCATCTATAAATGTAATGAAATCGTCGGGGAAATAGTCCAGAAGGCAGAAAGGTCTCTCTCCGGCACTCCTTCCATCAAAGTATCTTGAATAATTCTCGATACCGGGACAATAGCCCAACTCTTTAATCATCTCAATGTCGTATTCTACCCTTTTTTTCAATCGGTTCGCTTCGTGGTATTTCTCAATAGACTGGAAATATTCCATCTGTTTGACCAAATCGTCTTGAATCATTCTGATACCTTTGTTGGTCCTCTCTTTGGTGGTGACAAAGATATTGGCAGGGTAGATCGATATGCTTTGCGGAAACTCAATCGTCAGATTGCTTAACGGGTCCACAAGTTCTATCTCCTCAAGTGTGTCTCCAAAGAAAAACAATCGGCAGCATATATCAGAGTATGCCAGATAGATATCAATAGTATCTCCTCTAACTCTGAAAGTTCCCCTTTTGAACTCTACATCGTTTCTGGAGTAGAGGGCATCTACAAGGGAATATAGGAGTTTGTTTCGGGAGATTTTCATCCCCTGTTTCAGGGTGATGGTATTTTCGTGGAAGTCCTGCGGATTGCCTATTCCGTAAAGGCACGATACGCTGGAAATCACTATTACGTCCCTTCTTCCCGACAGAAGGGCAGAAGTGGCACTCAGACGCAATTTTTCAATCTCGTCATTGATGCTCAGATCTTTTTCAATATATGTGTCAGTAACAGGAAGATACGCTTCCGGTTGGTAATAATCGTAGTAAGAAACGAAATATTCTACGGCATTGTCGGGGAAAAAGGATTTGAACTCCCCGTAAAGTTGTGCTGCCAATGTTTTATTGTGGCTGAGGATCAGTGCAGGGCGCTGCATTTGTTCAATGACATTGGCCATTGTAAATGTCTTTCCAGAACCGGTCACTCCGAGCAAAGTCATAGACTCCACCCCCATAGAGAGATTCTCACTGAGTTGTTTTATTGCCCCGGGTTGGTCTCCTGTGGGTTTGTATTGTGAAGAAATCTTGAAAGCCATCTATAACATCATTATAAAATAAAAAGCGAGTACTGTCCGTTTCTTTAGTGTGGGGTATGAGATAATCTCGTAGTCGTCAGTGACTTTGTATGTGTGTTTGTGAAATCCCGAAGTAAACAGAATCGAAGGAATTCCTGCCTGGTGAAAAACTATCTGGTCAGAGAGTTGGTAATATAGCTCTGTAAATTTTTCACTTCCGTAAAAAGTGAAATCTATATCAAGATCTATATTGTAGTAGTTGTTGCACATCGCAATTTTTCCTCTGTCTTCTTTCCTGAGGGTTTTTTCTCCGAGGACTATTACAAAATTCGTGTCATTGTCGTGTACCGGCTCTATTATGGTTCCGATTCTTTCGAGGTTGATGGCACATCTTATCTTTTTCTTGCTGATTCCTAAATTCCGGACAAAATGTTTCGAACCAGCCATATTCTTCTCTTTTGCATCGAGAGCAACGAAGATTATATTTTTGTCGGGACCGGTCTTGGTTTTTTTCATTGTTCCAAACATATCTGCCAGATTCAGCAGAGCTGTCACTCCTGAGGCATTGTCGTCAGCACCGTTGTAAATGGAACCGTTGATTGTGCCCAGATGGTCATAATGTGCTGATACAATGATATATTCGTCTGAAGGGATACTGCTGGGGACATATCCTACGATATTTCTTGCCTTGGTGGTGGAGTCAGCCATAAACGGTTGATAGAAACTCTCTCCGAAAAAAGGTTGCAGTCCGTATTGTTCAAACAAATCCCTGATGTATTCTCCTGCCATCTGGTTTCCCGGCTCTCCACTCTCTCTCCCCTCGGTGTAATCGTGTGAAAGGTAATATAGTATGCGCTGCTGTTTTGCAGTGTAAATGATTTGTTCGTACATTGTGTATGGCCCAAGTTTCCGGTTCTTCTCTTTGCCGAAAACAGTGTTGGACGGAAAAACAAGGAAAATGACGGTAAGTGTCAGCAGTACTCTTCTAAGTCCCATAACTCAAGTAATCTCAATCTTGCAAATTTAGCGAATTTTGTGCAAACATTGGCTTTATTATTGTAGATTTGTGATTTAAAGGTGAATATTGATATATGAGATATTTGATGAAGATTCTGGCAGTGATTTTCTTCGCGGCTATGTCCTTGAATCTTAAGGCACAATATGATATTGAACAATTTTTCTTCAGGGGGCGTCAGGCGTTGGTTGAGGGAAAATACTCTCGTGCAATAGATAATTTCAACATTCTGATCCGTCTGGATGACTCACTTTATGAGGCATATTTTTTCAGAGGTATCGCAAAGTATAATTTGGGTGATTTTGTAGGGGCTGAGATAGATTTCAACTCTGCTTTGGAGCATAATCCCATTTATACACCGGCTTACCACTATCGTGCGATAACATTGAGCCGAATCGGAAAATATGATTTGGCGCTGAAAGATTTTGACGAGGCGGTGGGATTGCGCCCCGATTATACGGGACTCTATTTCAGTCGTGGGGTGACCTATTTTTTGTCACAACAATTTGAAAAAGCGATTGCCGATTTTGACAGATTTCTCCGTTTTGAACCCAAAGAACCCGATGCATATCTGAATAGGGGCGCTTCGTATCTCTTTGTGGGTGATACACTCAGTGCGTTGAAGGATTATCAGAAGGCGATAACATTGAACTCTTTTGAACCTGAAGGATATGTCCGCAGGTCCCGCATCTATTATGCTCAAAAGAAACTCGATGAGGCGATTGCCGATCTGGACAAGGCGATAGAGATAGACACCAGCAATACTTTTGCCTATTTCAACAGGGCGCTGATGCGTTATGACAGGGGAGAGGTGAAAGGAGCTTTGGATGATTTTGAACAAGTGCTCAAAAGGGAGCCGACAAATGCTTTGACCTTGTATAACAGAGCTTTGGTGAGATGTCAGATCGGCGATTACAATCAGGCTTTGGAGGATTATGACAGAGTTTTGAATATCAATCCGAACAATGTTTTGGCTTATTATAACAGGGCTTTGCTCTTTATGGAGTTGGGGAGATATCGTGATGCTATGAATGATTTTTCTTCTGCCATAAACCTTTATCCCGATTTTGCGAAAGCTTATATGAATCGCTCCTATGTGAAGAATATGTT
>JAZRBT010000013.1:0-7306 GCA_045635245.1 Candidatus Coprenecus sp. | reverse complement strand
TGCAGCTCAAGCAAGAGTATACAAAAGGTTGGTTCGGGAATGCAAAACTGGGGGCAGGGGTTTCTGTAAATCCCGATAAAAAGAATGAACTGGTGGAGGATGGCAAGTTTTTGTATGATGGTAATGTGTTGCTCACCGGATATACCGAAAAGGATCAGATAGTGGTGTTGGGAAATGGCTACAATGTTATGGATGCTTCTGCTAATGTTATGGTATTCAATACCTCTTCAGGTATCTCTCAGGATGATTATTCAAAACTAGGAGGAATAGTGACTAACGCGCAAGGAGGTGTCAATTATAATACTGACAGGATAACAGGTTCATCATTCAATACTTCGGCCGTTTATAAGCACAATACCAAGGATGACAGGAAAAATACTTCCAGGATATCATTCCAGTCTTCAGGGGAGGATATATATACTGATACCAAGTATGAAGGTTTTGGATATGAGGACGGTGTAAATGTTACACTGGAGTTGAAAAAAAAGGACAGAAGCAAATTCACATACGATTTCGCTCCCACTTTTTCTTATTCCAAAAATAGAGTGCAGACATCCACTCTTTCTAAAACTTTTACCGATAAAGATACTTTAAATACATCAAAATCGAATATTTCTGCCAATAATTCAAAGGTGGCAACAGATGGATTTCTTAACTTGGGTGTCAGAGATCTTGGTAAAGAGAAAAGGTCTCTGTCGTTGTATGTCAGTTATAATATTGCTACAGCAGATGGCGAGAAACAGGAGTTGTCATCAGTCAACAATTCTCTTAAGGATTTGTTCTATGATATTGATAAAGAGAATTATTCAATATATGGAAGCCTCTCTTATGTGGAACCGATAGGGCGAAGATGGCTTTTTAGAGGTGGTGTCAGTTCATCTTATAATTTTTCACAGGAATCGCAGTTGGCGTACAACGATTTAAAAGTTCTCGATGACAATTATTCTGTACTTTCAGATAATGTTTATTTAGATGAAGAGTTAAGATTGCTTGTGCAGTATGATAACGATACAAATAACATTCAATTTGGTGTGACAGGACAATTTGTCCAAAATGTGATAAAATCCCGTTCTCTCGGGGTAGAAAGTGTGACGGGGCAAGGTGATTGGAATTTCAACTTCTCACCCTTTGTAAATTATAACTTCAGTAGGGGAGGTTCAAATGCTCATTTGTTCTACAGTGCATCTGTAAATGAGGTTTCGGGTGATAAAATAATTCCTGCTCTTGATTTGACAAATCCTATTCAGATCGAAGCGGGTAATATTTACCTTAAACCGACGGTTGACAATAATTTGAGTATGTCGTATTCGTTCAACAATAAAAAGACTTTTACATTTTTGAATCTTTTTGCGTATGCTGCAATGGCAAATAATCCGATAGTTACAGCCAGCTGGTTTGACCAGGAAGGTGTCCGATATGCAATTCCTGTCAATTCCACCAGACCTGGAGGTGATGTAACTCTCTATTTGAATCTCAATCAGCCTTTTGGAAAGAATAAAAATTTTTCAGCCTCTTTAACTGGTTCGTTCACTTATTCCGGCAATACAAGTTATCAGGCTGCAGGTCAGTTGGATGGTCTTGATCTGGACAATTTTGACTATTATAAATTTATGGATGGATTCTGGGGAGATGCAAGTGGAGAGAGGTTCTATAGCGGGGAGAGTGGTTTCAGGGATAGCCGCACCAATACATTCTTATGGCGTGCTAATTTGTCATTGAAATATATTGGTGAAAAGTTTGAAACAGCTATCAGAGTAGCTACTCAGAATAGAATTTCCAGATATACTATTGACCCTGCAGCGAATTTGAATACCTGGGATAATCGTGTTGCAAATGATATTTTATATCGTCCCGGAAAAGGGTGGGAGTTGTCCAATAATTTGAGTTATGTTTTCTATAATGGTTACTCAAGCGGTTTTGGAGCTCCTCAATTTCTGTGGAACTTTTCTGTGAGCAAGACGATTAAAAATTTCACTTTGGAACTGGGAGTCCGTGATATTCTTAATCAGTCCAGAAGTTTGAATCGTATCTCCTCTGCTGAGTATAGTGAGGATACTTATTCTAATGTTATCGGACGCTATTTTATGTTCAGTGTTTCGTTTAACTTCGGTAAGATGAATGCCAAGAAGAATTCTGCCGTAGAGAATGCGATGTGGAATATGATGTATTAGTTTAGTTAAACGGATTGATCTCGCTTTTGAAAAATGAAGGTTATAAGGTAAAGCCGATAAAATGAGCCCAAAACCAGAAGAGATGTGGTTATGGGCTCATCTTTTTGACTACTTATTCTTTAATTTTGGCTTTGAGTCGTGAGATTCGATTGTAGACTACACTTTTCTCTTTTTTCAGGAGTACTGAAATCATAGTGGCAGTAAAGCCTGCCTGAATGTAACAGAAGAGTCTGATTTCTTCATTTTTTAACTCGGGGTGGCTACTTCTGAGTTTTGCGACAATATTGTCCTGAGTTTCATTGAGCCATCTCTCCAAATCTTTTTGAGTTTTGGAGTCGTTTCTCAACTCCTCAATAATTTCCTGAACTTCCTGAATGATTTTTCTTTTGAATTTGTCGGTCTCCTCGTGCACATAGTATTGTTCACAAAGCCTCTCCAAAATTTTGAAATTGCTATTCTCAGTGATACCACTGCTTTTTTGTTGTTGGAGTTCATCGTTGATTTTGTTCCTCTGCTCATAGAAATCCCGGAAATCTCGGATAAATTCAATGGTTTCTTCAACTGAAATTTCTTTGAATAATCCGAAGCGGATATTGCCCAACAATTTTAAATTAAATAGACGGAAACGAAAAATGTTCATATTATTCATAATGCGTTGGTTTTTATTGGACAAAATTACAATAGCGCAGTAGGTCTGTTATTATCAGTACGATTCTATAATCTATCAATGATAATCTGCAATATGCTGGTAATTAGTTCTTTGTCGGCTCAAGGTCACTAAAAAACTATCAACCCTGTATTTGTCTTTATCATTCCATATAAACACGAGAGTATATCTATCATAAATTACGACAAATATACGAATATGCGAGTTGGTGGACAAACTTGATTGTCATTTTACAACGTGCGTGTATCTCCATTATAGAGAAGAAATATTTACTTTCTTGTCAATTGGGGAAATGTCTATTGATATAAATTGCGTATCTTTATCCTCTGAAACAGTTTGCTTTAATTATAAATAGAATCACTATGAGAGAGCGAGTCCTTTTTATCCGAACAAATCTTATCCTAACAATCCTCACAATTATAATGTTGGTTGCACTTTTGTTTTATTTATCTGATCTTCTGCAAAGGGTAATATTGGGTGTTGTCCTGGTGGGAATCCTCTCGTTCGGATTCTATTTTATGCCGCTAAGCATTGCTGCCGATGAGGAGGCAATCTATATTCACCGCTTCTTTAGAACTAAAATAATCAGAATGTCAAATGTGCAGTCTGTCCAATTGTGCCCATCTTCGAATTATTACAAAAAAGTTTGTGGCAGTGGTGGGTTTTTCGGCAATTGGGGCTGGTTTGTCCATAAGGACTATGGCAAATTCTTTGCCTATTACGGTAGTCCGGATGAATGTTTTCTCGTAGAACTTCGCAACGGCAGAAAGTATATGCTCGGCTGTAACAATTCTCCAAAAATGGTCGAATACATCAATACTATTATAAAAAAGCCCAGAAGATATTAATAGCAATGGTTAAAGTCTTGATAAAGATATTACAAAAAAGGATTGATGTCAAATCAATCCTTTTATGCTTTATCGCGTACTTGATTTAGTTCATAGCCGTCATCAGACGGCCCGCGGAGCCCGTGTATTTGCGCAGCAAATACGGCAAGGGCGGGAGCGCTGGTCTGGCGAGAGCCAGTGAAAAAAGTGGAGATGGGCGGACTCGAACCGCCGTCCAAACATAGCACCCAAAAGCTTTCTACACGTTTATTCTGTCATTGGTTGTCGGGTATTGGCTGCGGACAGACACGCCATCAATACCTTATCTTCTAAGTCTTAGGGCACTTTAGAAGAATCCGTGCCAGCATCCATCTTGAATGATACCCCTGGTGCCGGTCATAGATGGCTTAAAGCCCGGCGGGATACTCGTCGTCGCCGCAGCCTTGGCGGCGAGGATTAAGGTAGTGTGCTTTGCAGACTACGCAGCGAGTGCATAAGAATTGTTGCCAGTTATGGCTTGAAATCTGAGATTTACGAGCAAAATTCCGACGCTCGACGTGCTTACCTTCCGATGTCTTATGCTGTCAAAACCAAAACATCCCCGATAATATTTTCTGTTATATCCGGCAAAAATACTAAAATTATGCCAATAGTTTGTAAATACCCTCTATCAAGTAGCAAAATCCGATAGCGATGACAATGATTCCGGCAACCCTATTGATCATAATCATCTGTCTTAGTCTTATTTTATTTCTGAATAGATTGATTCCTGTTGAAAGAGAATACCACCAAAGGCTGCCACCGGTAAATACTCCGAGCAATGTCACTGCTATGAAGTCCAATGATGCACTGTCAGTTGTATTGATTCCTGCGAATGCAAAAAGTCCTAGAATCAGGAAAAATGCCCCCGGATTGGTGATTGTCATCAGCATTGTCGAAGAAAAGTCTGTCAGAAAGTTTCTGCCACCTTCCTGTAGTCGGCGCATTTGTTTGATGGGAGTACTGAGAAATAATTTTACTCCAAAAAGAGCAACGATAATTCCTCCGGCAATCATTACAACATTTCTATATTCCTCCAAAAGTACTTGAACCACAGATAGTGACAAAAGTGAAACTGCGGCAAAAATAACATCAACCATTGTAGCTCCCAATCCGGAAATCAGCCCTGAGAAGCGCCCCTTGCTGAGTGTTCTTTGGATACAAATAACCCCAATAGGACCTAACGGAATAGAAGCAAACAGTCCAACAATAAATCCTTTTAAAAAATCTATAATCATAAATCTTATTCTCCGGTGTAATATTCCATAAGTGCAGAGACCAAGTCGGGATTTATATCCTTGGCAATGGTTATCTGGTTTTCATCGAGGAAATAGATGGCAGGAACATCCAGCAAGTCGAATTTCTCAAACATTCCGGACTTTCCTTTTTTATCCCACAGATTTACCCAATCAAATCCATTCTCCTTAATATATCTTTTCCACTTCTTGTCCTTGCCTGTGTAAATGGCAATAATTTCGAGCCCTTTATCCTTATATTCCTGATAAATTTTGTACAGCTCTTTGGTTACCGCATTACAAACTCCGCAAGATAGTGAATAAAAATAAATAACTGTATATTTTGATTGGATAGAATGAATATTTTTTGATTTATTTCTGTTGTCAACCAGTTGCAGATCGGAGATTCTCGAGCCAAGAGGGTTTCTGTAAAACATCTCAATGGCAAGTTTTGTTTCATTTATGAACTCTTCAACTGATTGATAGTCAGCTCTAATTACGCTTCCTTTGCTCTCTCCGGTGGTGGTGAATATCACACTTTGCCACAAGGCGGGAGTCTCTACAATATATTTTTGGGCCAAATACATTGCACCTTGTTGAAAAGTGTAGTTCGTACTTGTTTTCAGGTATTGGTACATTGTATAGAACAATTCGTGGAAAAACTCCGGATTGTCTTTTGAATCTTCAAAAAACTTGTCAATAGTCTCTTGTACAAGAGTTGTATCGCTGGTAAATTGGATTGAAGAGAACAATTGGTCCAAAGCAGCCTCCATTGTAGTCAATGAACTCTCGTGAACTTCCACAAGTTGGGCTAAAGCAGCAGGAGTCAGTCCTCTGCCGATTATGACATTGTTCCTGTCGAGCAAAAACATCGACGGAGTAGATATTACGCCATATTTGGTGGGGAAGTCTGAAGAAAAATCGGGATCCCACAAATGAGTAATTTTAATATTGCTGCCAAGTTTGAAGGGATGGACGAAAGTTTTAATGTAGTTCATCCAATTCTCCTGATTGTCCTTGGTGTAAATCATATAGACAGAGAAGTTTATCCCTGTTTTCACCTTTGTAAGGTATTGCATCAGTCCCGGAGTGGTGCGGGCGCACGAAGGACACTCATCTTCATAGAAATACAGAATTGTATAGTCCTGATTTCCATTCAATATCGAGATATTTGCCCCTGAAGGATCCTGCATAACCAAATCCTGGGCAGTCATTCCTATCAGCGAATTCCTGTTGAACTCTGCAAATAGTTTAATTCCGAAAGAATCAACGCCTTGGGGTAGTGGGTATTTGCCGTTGAGGATATAATTGTCTGCAAAATAAATGGCAATCTCATCGTATCCCATATATTTGGAATTGCGATAATAATCGTAGATGAAATATACAATGGCTCCCTTTTCTGCATCATCTTTACCTGTGGTAATCAGTATCTCGGCTTTATTTATAATCTCAGAGGGCTGTTTCCCGTCGAAGACAGCAAGCACAAGCGCGATATCCTCCTTTGTCATAGGGAGATACTCTGCAGATTGTTCCACTTCGCTTTCCTTTGTCTGTGCAAAAGTGAGACAGCAAGCCATAAATGTGGCAAACAAAATGGCTATCAATCTTATGAGTATATTCTTAATCATTGTTCAGGTATTGTTTGATGTCGATGTTGCCGGGCAGCAAATCCGAGGGATCTCCGCCATTGATGGTAATATCTCTGACCACAGTGGAACTGATATGTATGTGCTCTCCGCAAGAGGGGAGAATGATGGTTTCAAGTCCCGGCAGAATTTTGGCATTTGTACGGGCAATGGTAGCTTCAGTGTCAAAGTCAATTGAATTTCTAACTCCTCTGACAATAAAGCCGGCTCCTACTTTTTTACAAAAATCAGCTGTCAGCCCGGTATATGAAGTAACCTCAATATCAGCACCTTCTGCAAGCAGTGGGGCGATAGCGTCATTAATAAGACGCAGCCTGTTTTCAATAGAAAGGAAACCTCGTTTCTGATGATTGTATCCCACTGCAATGATAACTTTGTCGAAAATCCTTGAGGCAATTTTCAATAAATCGTAGTGCCCTAAGGTAAAAGGGTCGAATGAGCCTGGAAAAAGAGCAATTTTCATTTGATTTTATTTTAACCAAACAAAATTATAAAAATTTACCAAACAATGGGCTCCTGTGACTGTGATATCAGAAAATTGTTGGTTTTACTGAAATGTTTGCATCCGAAGAATGCTCCTCTGGCCAATGGGGATGGGTGTGCCGCTTCGAGAATCAGATTTCCCTCACTGCAAATCAACTCTTTTTTCCCTTTGGCATAATTGCCCCAAAGAAGGAAAACCACTCCCTTTTTCTGTTGTGAAATTTTGGAAATGACTGCA
>JAZRBT010000012.1:0-6178 GCA_045635245.1 Candidatus Coprenecus sp. | reverse complement strand
GAGTATCAGGATACCAATATGGCGCAGTATCATATTGTTAAAAAAATAGCGCAAATCAGCAGAAACATAACTGTTGTAGGTGATGATTCTCAGAGTATTTACGCATTCCGTGGAGCTAAGATTCAAAATATCCTCAATTTTAAGAAAGATTATCCCGAAGCAAAGGAATTTCGTCTGGAACAAAATTACCGCTCTACCCAGACCATCGTAAATGCTGCAAACTCAGTAATTGCTCATAATGCAAACAGACTGAAAAAGGAGTGTTTCTCCGAAGGTGATGTTGGGGAAAAGATAGAACTTATCAGATCATTCAACGATGTGGAGGAGGCTGCTGCGGTAGTATCTTCCATTACCAAGAGAATATACAATACAAAATGTTCTTACGACTCTTTTACAGTCCTTTACAGAACGAACTCGCAGTCTCGTGTGATAGAAGAGGCTCTCAGAAGAAGAAATATACCATACAAGATATTTGCGGGACATTCATTCTACGAACGTAAGGAGATCAAAGATGTTTTGGCATATATGCGATTGGTAATCAATCACAATGATAATGATGCATTCAGAAGAATCATCAATTTTCCTGCAAGGGGAATCGGTGCTACTTCAATGGAGTGTCTTGTACGTGCTGCTTCCGAGAAAGGAATCTCTTTGTGGGATGCCATCAGTTCCAATGACCTACCTCTTTATGGATTGAAGGGCCCTGCTTTGCTGAAAATGACCACTTTCAAAGAGTTAATCCAGAAATTTACCGATGTGCTTACGACTACAGATGCGTATGATCTTGCAAAGAAAATTGTCGATGGAGCAGGTATTACAGCAATGTTGCGTCAGGACAATACAATAGAAGGTATTTCCAGGGCAGAAAATATCGATGAGTTGCTCAATGGTGTGAAGGAATTTGTCACTACCGAAGAGGAAATGGCAGAAGAATTGGGAGAAAATGACAAATTTGTCTCTTTGACCGATTTTATGGAGAATGTAGCACTTTTGACCGATGAGGAGGGAGAAACTGATGAGGATGACAATAATAAAGTGAAGCTGATGACCATCCACGCATCTAAAGGTCTTGAATTCCCTTATGTATATATAATAGGTGTGGAAGAGAATTTATTCCCATCTTCAATGTCACTTATGGAGGCTGAAGGGGTAGAAGAGGAGAGACGATTGTTCTATGTGGCACTTACCAGAGCTGAAAAGGCAGTCTCACTCTCTTATGCGTTGTCCCGTTTCCATAATGGAGAGACAAGATCCAATTCGCCGAGCCGTTTTCTCAAGGAAATCGATCCTAAATATCTTGATGGAATGTTGCTTTCGAAAAATGAAGTGAGTTCAACCGGCGGATTACAGCGTCAGAGAGAATCTTTCTCCGGTTCTTCTTATGGATCCTCATACGGTTCTTCGTATGGTTCGTCTTATGGTTCTCATACCTCTAGCAGTCCGAAAGAGAGAATGCCCGATATGTCAAAATTGCAAAAAATAAACAGTTATCAGGTGAGAAATGCAACTCCTGTTTCGGGTAATGAAAATCTTAAAGCGGGTGATTTGGTAGTTCACGAAAGGTTCGGAAATGGAGAGATTATTTCCATTGTCAATGAGGATACCGGAGCGAAAGCAGTAGTGAAATTTGTCCTCGGAGGGGAGCGGACATTGCTTCTAAAGTATGCAAAACTTCAAAAATTGACGAAATGAGCAAAAAAAATTTGTAACTTTGTTCAAAAAGCGTAACTTTGTATCAAGTTTTTCATAGTTTAAGTTTAGGTTAAGTAGCAAGGCGGCTTGAGGTTCTCTCAAGTCGCTTTGTGACTTTTATAGGGTATGCTTCTATTGGTTTCCTCAATTTTCTTACATCGTATATTTACTTTAGCCGTTTATAATCGTTTGAAGTGAATGAATGGATTTTTGTCAGAATTTTAAATACAGCAGAAACTCTCCGGAAAAATTTATCAAACTAAATCCCGATTCCCATAGTGATAACTTTGCTGAAGTTAACATTTAAAAACAAAATTATGGGAAAGAATTATGTATGGGCGATATTGCTGCCGGTAATTGCAATTTTAGGATTTTCTTGTCAGCGCCATCATCACGAAAATGGCTATCTCTATTTTAAATTGTCAGAAGAGTACAATTATCCGAATCTGAGCAGACTGAATGTGGCAGATACAAATGATTTTATTCTATCTGTAGTATCAGAAGATGGAGCAACGGTTTATCGCGGAAGGTATGGTGACCGACCCCAATCCATAGAGGTCTCTCCGGGGACTTATACCATATCTATACAGTCTGAAGAGTTCGATGTTCCTGCTTTTGAGAAGCCTATTTATGGTTGTGAGGTAATAGTAATGGTTAGCAGCGGTGAAAACATAGGTGTTAAACTTGTTTGTTTTCAGATAAATAGCGGTTTTAGGGTAGAATTTGACAAATCTTTCAAAGAGTGCTTCTATGGATATGATATTGCATTGGAACAAAATGAAAATTCACTGCTGTATCCCTTTAATGAGAACAGATGGGCATATTTTAAACCAGGTATGGTGAAGATGTATGCAGAAAAGGATGGGAATGAAGTTCTGATTTTGACCAGAAAACTCTCAATGTCAGAGATGGTCTCAATCAAATTGTATGCTTCCAAGAGGGAGAATGACGGATTCAGCATTATTGTGGATACTACACGTCTGTGGGTAAATGAGGATTATCTTTATGGTAGCGGAAATGATGGCTCGTCAATCTCTTCGCCACTTCGTCAGGATGAATTGGGTGCATATCTTGGGGCTAAAGAGGTTTGGGTGGAAGGTTATATTGTAGGGGGAGATGTGACCAACTCTTCTGTGAAATTTGATCCACCTTTTACCAAACTCTCAAATTTTGCAATTTCTTCATATTCGGAGGCTTCTACGAGGGAGGAGTGTTCAGCTGTCGAATTGACCACCACCGGAGGAATTCGAGCAGAGTTGAATCTTGTGGATAATCCCGGACATTTGGGAAAGAAAATCATTTTGAAGGGAAATATTGAGAATTATTTTGGTTCTCCGGGGATTAAAAGTGTAAAAGAATACTACATCGAGAAATAGGAAATTTGCTATATTATTCTATCTTTGCAAGATATAATTCAGTATAATTACAGCAGATATGAAGAAATATAGCATCTTTTTCTTAATTGCCTTGTGCTCAGTGCTTTTGAGTGCTTGCTCACAACGAGAAACCTCATTGGTAGATTATGTTAATCCTTTTGTCGGAACCGATGCCCACGGTCATACATTCCCAGGAGCCACAGCTCCATTCGGAATGGTGCAGCTCAGTCCCGATACCAGAGTGGATACCTGGGATGGTTGTTCAGGCTACCACTACTCAGACAGTGTAATACTCGGATTTTCACATACCCACTTGAGCGGTACAGGTTGTTTGGATTATGGTGATGTATTGATGATGCCTGTAACAGAGTATAATGCGGATACTTTGAACAGAGTGCTATATCAGTCAGAATTCTCACATTCAAAGGAGAATGCCAAGCCCGGCTATTATGAAGTGTTCCTTGAAAGATGGAATACTCTTGTAAGATTGACAGCCGGTGACAGATGTGGTATGCACGTATATGACTATAAGGCACTTGAGGGATCCAATCCAAAAGTAATCATCGATTTGGAACACAGAGATGAACTTCTTGGCTCAAAAATAGATTTTGATTCAGAAGCAAATGCAGTCTATGGTTTCAGACGCTCGAAGGCTTGGAACGAAGATCAGATGTTGTATTTCTATATCCAATTCTCACAACCAGTTCAGGATTATAAATCTTTTGGAGATAGTGGTGCGTTGGTTGTGTTCAGTGATGATTTGACACAAATTATCTCTAAAGTTGGAATATCTTCAGTATCAGTAGAAAATGCAAAAGCAAATCTTTTGAGTGAAGTTGCAGAAGATAATTTTGATTTCAATGCATTGATGTCTTCAACTCAAGCCAAATGGGAAAAGTTCCTTTCAAAAATTGATGTAAGAGGAAATGGAAGAGAATCATTAGAGAAATTGAGAACATTCTATACAGCTATGTATCACACTGCTATTGCTCCAAACATTTTCTCGGATGTGGATGGCAGATACAGAGGAATGGACAAAGAGATTCATACTGCTGAAGGTTATAACAGATATACTGTTTTCTCATTGTGGGATACTTTCAGATCGCTGCATCCTTTGTTTACAATTATTGAGAGGGAGAGAACTTTGGATTTCATCAAGTCATTTATGTCCATTTATGATGAGGGTGGAAAACTTCCTATATGGGAACTTGCAGGATATGAGACCAACTGTATGATTGGTTACAACTCAACTCCTGTGATTGCAGATGCATTGGTTAAGGGTATTGATGATTATGATGTGGCGAAGATTCTCGATCAGATGATTGCTTCTGCCAATAAAGATGAATATGGTATAAGATATTATCGTCAGAGATATGTAGTTCCTGCGGAGAAGGAGCACGAGTCTGTTTCCAAGACTCTGGAATATGCATTTGATGACTGGTGTATCGCTGTGGTAGCCAATTATCTGTTTGTCAAGACCGGTGATGAAAAATACGCAAAGATTACTGAAGAATATATGAAGTATTCGGCAAGTTATGCCAATGTGTTTGATCCCGAGTCGGGTTGTATGAGACCAATGGTAAGTGGTGCCTGGTTGAAACCTTTCGATCCTCGTGAAGTGAACAATCACTATACTGAGGCGAACTCTTGGCAGTATAGTTTCTTTGCTCCTCACGATGTGAGTGGTCATATTGCTTTATTGGGTGGTGAAGAGGCATATTGTGATAAAATTGATTCCTTGTTTGCCGCTTCTTCCAAGACTAAAGGTAGAACTCAGGTGGATATTACAGGTCTTATCGGCCAGTATGCTCACGGAAATGAGCCCAGCCACCATATTGCATACCTGTATACTTATGCAGGCAGACCTTGGAGAACTTATGAAATGGTGCGTGAGATTTTGGAAACCCAATATACCGACAAGCCTGACGGATTGTGCGGAAATGATGACTGTGGTCAGATGTCTGCCTGGTATGTCCTCAGTGCGATAGGTATTTATCCTGTGACTCCCGGTAGTGTCGATTTTGTATTGACTTCACCTATATTTAAAGATGTGGTGATTAATCTGGAAAATGGAAAACAGTTCCATATTAAATCTGATGGTGGAAAATATATCTCTTCAGTCACTTTGAATGGTCAGAAGTACGACAAAGGATATATCACTTTTGATGATATTAAAGATGGTGGAGAACTTGTTATGGATTTGTCAAAGAGCAGAACAGATTTTGCAGTAGCACCTGAAAATCGTCCGATATCATCAGGTTATCAAGGATTTATCAGAAATCCTTGGTTTGAAATGGAGAGTGATATTTTTGATACATCTATGTCTATTTCAATCGCAGGAGCTCCTCAAGGTGGAAAAATAATGTACAAGGTGGAAACTTTGCGTCAGGGAGAGACTCTTGAGAGAATGAGTGACAGAAGACTTGCAGAGTTGGAATCAAAAGGACGTTATGTTGAGTTTACAGAACCATTTGAAGTTAAGAAAAGTTCATTGGTGAGCACTTATGTTTTGGCTGAAGATGGTCGTAGAAGTCCTGTTGTCCGTACAGCTGTTTATAAGTTGAAAGATGATATGGATATCACTACCGAGTGCGTTTACAATCCTCAGTACAATGCTCGCGGAGCAAGAGGTCTTATCGATGGACTCAGAGGCTCGGTAAATTGGAAAACAGGTGGTTGGCAAGGATATCAGAATACTGACTTCATCGCTGTATTGGATTTGCGCGGAGAAAGAACCTTGTCTACATTCGGTTCCGGTTACTGTCAGGATGCACGCTCTTGGATCTGGATGCCTACAGAAGTTGAATATTATGTTTCAATGGATGGCAAGGAATATGAATTTGTCGGTAGAGTTAAAAATAGGGTAGAACCAAAAGATTATACAATCCAGGTTGATGACTTTATTCTAAACACATCAAAGGTTAAAGCCAAGTATGTGAAGGTCATTGCGAAGAATTTCGGAACTATTCCTGAGTGGCATTTGGGAGCTGGTGGAAAGGCATTTATCTTCATTGATGAAGTTTGGGTAGAATAATTTTGCATATTGGGATTAATATTTTACCTTTGCACTCCCAAAACGGAAAGCTTCCTTAGCTCAGCTGGTAGAGCAC
>JAZRBT010000011.1:0-2437 GCA_045635245.1 Candidatus Coprenecus sp. | reverse complement strand
GTTCAGGACAATTGCTTGAAGGAACTTCTCCCAATGCTTTGGGCGAATTCAGTTCTACTTTGGAAGAGGCTCGTGCCGATTTGTTCGCACTATATTATATAGGTGACCCCAAAATGGTGGAATTGGGGCTTCTTCCTGACAAAGATGCTTACAAAGCTGAGTTTGACTCATATATCAGAAATGGTCTTGCTACCCAATTGGTAAGAATTGACCTTGGCAAAACCATTACCGAATCACATATGCAAAACAGACAGCTTATCGCCCTTTGGTGCTACGAGAAAGGTAAAGATGAGAATGTGATTGAGAAAAAAGTGAGAGACGGAAAGAGCTATTTCGTAATCAACGACTACGAAAGATTGAGAGAACTTTTCGGAGACTTGCTGGCTGAAATGCAGAGAATCAAATCTGAAGGAGACTATGCTGCCGGAAGAGAGATTGTTGAGAGATATGCTGTAAATATCGACCCTGAACTACACAAAGAAATCAGAGACAGATACGAGACTCTTAATCTCAAACCTTATGGCGGTTTTGTAAATCCCGAGATTGTTCCTGTTATAGAAGAGGGAGTTGTTAAAGACTATATTGTAGAATATCCCGACAACTATTTGGAACAAATGCTGCAATACGGCAAGAAGTACAGAACATTGTAACCCAATAATCACTACATTTGTAGTTTGTAACTGATTCCACATAAAATGAAAATTGTTATCGCAGGTGCAGGTGAGATTGGTTGCCACTTGGCAAAGATGCTCAGTACAGAGCTTCACGACATCACTGTGGTGAGTGACGATGAGGACAGATTGGAAAAGGTGGCATCGGAATGTGATGTCATCACAATTGCCGGCAAGCCCACATCGATAGAGACTCTTACACGGGCAGGTGCCGACGAGGCAGACTTGTTTATTGCGGTAAATCCCGACCAGGAGCAAGACATCAATATTGTTTCTGCTCTTTTGGCCAAGAAGCTCGGCTCGAAAAAAGTTACAGTAAGGATAAACAGTGAGGAGTACCAGAAGGCGGAGAACAAAATTCTTTTCACCGAATTGGGAATCGATTCACTTTTCTATCCAGAGAAGATTGCTGCTACAGAGATTCTGAACCTTATAAAACAGAATACAGCGTCGGAGTTTATGAACTACTCCCACGGAAAGTTGCAACTTGTTGTCTATAAACTTGAAGATGGTTCC
Organism: Candidatus Coprenecus sp.; assembly: GCA_045635245.1. Lineage (GTDB taxonomy): Bacteria > Bacteroidota > Bacteroidia > Bacteroidales > UBA932 > Coprenecus. The sequence goes on along the minus strand of JAZRBT010000011.1, from coordinate 1,250 downwards.
CCTATGATTGACAGAACAGTGGAGGAACTTCGCAAAAGTACCGATAACCTTCTCCGTTCAGTAGCTGTTTCCCGCCACGGCGAGACAATTTTCCCCAAGAAGGAGACCCGATTCAGACTAAATGACCTGGTTTATATCATTTCCAAGAAGGAGGGTGTGGAAAAGGCTTTGAAGCTATCGGGCAAAGAGAAAGTATTTGTAAAGAATCTGATGATTCTCGGAGGGGGCAGAATCGGAGAGATGGTTGCCCGCAATATGGAGAAACAGGTCGAATCGGTGAAGCTCATCGACATCAAACCGGAAAGATGTGAGGAGTTGTCGGAAATCCTCAACAAGACTCTTGTCATCAACGGAGATGGAAGAAATTCGGACTTGTTGCTCGACGAGGGAATCAAAGAGGCAGATGCTTTTGTGGCAGTTACGAGCAATTCCGAGACCAATATCCTCTCTTGCGTAATTGCAAAAAGGCTTGGTGTTCCCAGAGTTATCGCAGAAGTGGAAAACTTTGAATATATCAAACTTGCTGAGGATATGGGGGTTGACTCGGTTATAAACAAAAAGCTGATTACCGCAGGACGTATTTTCCGATTTACACTATCGAACAAAGTGCGTTCCATCAAGATGCTTACAGGGGCAGATGCTGAGGTGCTCGAATTCATTGTGAATACAGACAGCGCCATTACCGATGCACCTATCAAAGATCTGAACTTTCCTCAGGATGCCATTATCGGGGGAGTCATCAGGGGTAACGAAAGTTTTATCGCAGATGAAAACACCATCATCAAACCTTACGACCAGGTGGTAGTATTTGCGAGCCCCGAGGCGGTAAGTAAAGTAGATAAATTCTTTTTATAATATTAACATATAACAACACTAATTTATTAAATAATGAGCAATTACAAATTTCCTGTTTCAGGCAAAACACGTACTGAACACGACTTGTTGGGATACAAAGAAGTTCCACAAGAGGCTCTATTCGGTATTCAAACCCTAAGATGTATCGAAAACTTCGACATCAGCAACTACCATTTGTGTGACTATCCCGAATTCATCAAAGCTTTCGGTATTGTTAAAATGGCTGCTATTCTTGCTAACCACAGATTGGGTCTTGTTTCTGACGAGATTAATGATGCTATCGTTGAGGCTTGTCAAGAACTTATCGACGGCAAACATATCGAGTTCTTCCCTATCGATATGATTCAAGGTGGTGCAGGTACCTCCGCAAATATGAATGCCAACGAGGTTATTGC
>JAZRBT010000010.1:0-2806 GCA_045635245.1 Candidatus Coprenecus sp. | reverse complement strand
AATCCTTGCAAATTCGGCAAAAGTTAAAAAAGACAACCCTTTTCAATAATGGATCTATCAATCATAATATCTCTCTACAATGAGAGAGAATCGCTTGAAGAGTTGGTCAAATGGATTGACTCCTCATTAAAGAATTCTCCCCTTGCCAACATCGGATACGAAATCCTGATGATTGATGATGGCAGTAATGATGGTTCTTGGTCTTTGATCAAAGAACTATCTGAATCATACCCACAAATAAAAGGGATCAGTTTCCGTACAAACTATGGAAAATCTGCAGCACTGCAAACCGGTTTCCAGGCAGCGCAAGGAGATGTTGTCATCACAATGGATGCAGACCTGCAGGACTCTCCAGAAGAGATTCCCGAATTGTACAAAATGATTAAAGAAGAGGGATTCGATGTAGTATCCGGCTGGAAGAAAAAACGGTACGACAATGTCATCGCAAAAAATATCCCTTCCAAAATTTACAACTACACTGCAAGAAAAGTATCGGGGCTGAAACTTCACGATATGAACTGCGGACTGAAAGCATACCGTAACGAGGTTGTCAAAAACATCGAAATCTATGGAGATATGCACCGCTATATCCCATTCATTGCAAAAAATGCAGGTTTCACCAACATCGGAGAGAAAGTGGTTATCCACCAGAAAAGGAAATATGGCAAGAGCAAATTCGGTATGAGCAGATTTGTAAATGGTTTCCTCGACCTGCTCACCATTGTATTCCTCGACAGATTCGGCAAGAAGCCAATGCACATTTTCGGGATAGGCGGCATCCTTTTCTTCCTCACCGGTATCTGCATATCACTTTGGCTGATAATTGAAAAACTCATATCCCAAGGGCACGGACTAAGATACAGAGCAGTAACGGACCAACCCTTGTTCTACCTTGCACTTGTGGCAATTATCATCGGAACAATGCTGTTCCTGACAGGCTTCCTTGGAGAGTTGATCTCCCGTACCAGCACCGGAAGGAACGAATACAAAATCAAAGAGAGACTCCAATAAAGATGGTACAATACAAAAAATGGTGGCAGACTTTTGTTTCTGCCACCATTTTTTATTTGGTCAAAAGTATGTTAGTTCTCTTTTGAATCCTTTGCTGCTGCAGAAGGACGCTGCTGTGCAGGAAGAGAAACTATTTCGTTCAAATACTTGTTGAATTGCTCTTTTGTAATGATATTGCAAGTACCATTAAAGATTGCACCCACTTCGATTCCAAGTTTTGGAGTCTTGAGAGAACCGGTAAGTGTAGATTTGTCTTTAAGGTTAATCAACTCTTCAACAAAGATTTCCCCTTCGACTGTTCCCCACAAATCACAAGAACCGCACAAAACCTTTCCTTTAACCTTTGAAGATTCACCTATCACCAATTTACCTTTTGTGTAAATTGTACCCTCAAAGACACCATCGATTCTGATATCAGATGTTGAAGTGATAATACCGGTGATGGTAGTACCTCTGGATATTCTGCAAATATCGTTGGATTGGTTATCCATTTCCATTTTTGCCATAGCTCTATATATTATATAAAGGTATATATTCCGTTTACGCGTGAATTGCTTCACCGTGAGCAGCCGCAGCAGCTTCCATTATCACTTCACTCATTGTAGGGTGAGGATGAACAGAAGTGATAAGATCTTTGGCCTTCATTCCCATATTTCTTCCGGTAACAACACCAGAAATCATCTCGGTAACATTTGCACCGACCATATGAGCTCCAAGTACCTCATCTGTATTGGCGTCCACAATAAGTTTGATAAAACCATCTGTCTCACCTGCAGCAGTTGCTTTACCTGATGCGAGGAAGAAGAACTTACCGACTTTGTATTCCAAACCTTGCTCTTTAGCAGCTCTTTCGGTAATACCTACTGATGCGACTTCAGGAGTAATATATGTACATCCGGGGATATTGTTGTAGTTCACTGGTTTAGGATTCAATCCTGCAATTGCCTCAACACAGCAAATACCTTCAGCAGATGCCACGTGAGCCAAAGCCTGGGTAGGGATAATATCTCCGATAGCATAGATGCCCTCAACATTGGTTCTGTAGAACTCATCTACTTTAACCTTGCCGCGAACCATTTCTACACCCAATTTCTCAAGACCGAGATAATCTGTATTAGGAATCACACCCACCGCAGACAATACAATTTCTGCTTCCAATTGCTCAACACCTTTCTTGGTTTCAACTGTCAAAATACAATTTTCACCTGTGGTATCTACGTTTTTCACTTGGGCAGAAGTCATAACCTTAATACCTGCCTTTCTGAATGAACGGCTGATTTGGGCACATACGTCATCATCTTCCAAAGGAAGGATTCTATCAAGATACTCGATAAGATAAACAGTTTCCACACCCATTGAGTGATAGAAATATGCAAACTCGCTACCGATAGCACCTGAACCGATAACTGCAAGACTCTTAGGAAGTTTTGAAGGAACAAGAGCCTGGCGGTAAGAAATGATTTTCTCTCCGTCAATAGGAGCAAAAGGCAATGAATTGGGACGAGAACCTACTGCCAAAATAATATGGTCAGCAGTATATACACTCTTTTCAGAAGTTTCAACATTTGTAACGTGAACCTCTTTATTTGCCTCAAGGGTAGCTTCACCTTTAATAAGGGTGATTTTGTTTTTCTTCAACAAGAACTCAACACCTTTTGACATCTTGGCTGAGACACCGCGGCTTCTCTCTACCACTTTTGTGATATCTGCTTTGACAGTACCTTCGATTTCAAAACCATAGCTTGAAGCGTGAAGTGCATAATTATATGCCTGAGCACTTTTCAAAAGAGCCTTG
>JAZRBT010000009.1:0-11467 GCA_045635245.1 Candidatus Coprenecus sp. | reverse complement strand
CCTGCTGTACCACCACCGATTTGGAAGAAACCAACGCCTTCGCCACCACAATTTTCACGATACCATTCGGTTAGGAAAATCATAGTTTCGATACCGTTTTTAATCATATTGGTTTCGTATTCGCCACGGATACAGTGTGCTGTGAAAATGTTTGCTGTAGTACAGTCTTCCCAAGCAGGAACTACGATAGGAATGTTTTTCTCACAAGCTGCAAGTACCCAACTGTCTTTAGGGTCGATTTCGTAGTATTGTTCAAGAACACCGCTGCGAAGAAGTTTGTAGATTACTTCCCAAGGGAAAAGTCTTTCGCCGGTAGCTTTCATTTCGTCCCAAACTTCTACAAGGTGTTTTTCAAGACGTCTGAATGCTTCTTCTTCAGGAATACAGGTGTCGGTAACACGATTCATATGGTTCTCAAGAAGTTCGTGCTCTTGTTCAGGGGTAAGGTCACGATAGTTGGGAACTCTTTTGTAGTGTGAATGTGCTACAAGGTTCATAATATCCTCTTCAAGGTTGTTAGCCGAACAAGATACAATTGAGAATTTGCCTTGACGGATCATCTCTGCAAGAGAGATACCAAGTTCTGCAGTACTCATTGCACCTGCCATTGCCAACATCATTTTTCCACCTCTGTTCATCAAATCTTCATAAGCTTTTGCTGCATCAACCAATGCTGCTGAGTTAAAGTGACGATAATGATGAGTGATAAATTTTGAAATAGGTCCTTTTTCCATAATATTTTGACTTGTTTATAATTGTTATCCTACAACTGTGCAAATTTACCAAATTTTAATAAATTTGCAGATTATTTAATGGAAAATCTGATATGTTTGAAAATTTAACTGATAAATTAGAGCGGTCGTTTAAGATATTAAAGGGACAGGGTAAGATTACTGAAATCAATGTGGCTGAGACACTTAAAGAGGTTCGAAGAGCCCTTTTGGATGCCGATGTAAGCTACAAAATAGCCAAATCTTTCTGTGATGATGTGAAGCAGAAAGCGATGGGTCAGAATGTCCTAACAGCTGTTCGTCCCGATCAGATGATGGTGAAAATCGTCCACGACGAGCTTGCTGCATTGATGGGAAGTGCCGCTTCAGATATAAATGTTAAGGGTAAACCCGGTATTGTTCTTGTTTCAGGTCTTCAAGGTTCAGGTAAAACAACATTCTGCGGAAAGTTGGCGTTGAACTGTAAAAACAAGCGCGGACTGAAGGTTATGTTGGTGGCTGGTGACGTTTATCGTCCTGCAGCTATCGATCAGTTGAAAGTTCTTGCTGAACAGGTGGGTGTTTATGTTTATACCGAGGATGGGGTTAAAGATCCTGTAGGTATTGCAAAGAATGCTATCCGTTATGCCGAGCGTGAGGGTTATTCTCTTGTGATTGTCGATACAGCGGGTCGTTTGGCTGTAGACCAGCAGATGATGGACGAGATTGCTGCAGTTAAGGAAGCAATCAATCCTACTGAGACTCTGTTCGTTGTCGATGCAATGACCGGTCAGGATGCTGTTGAGACAGCAAAGGCATTCAACGACAGACTTGATTTTGATGGTGTCGTTTTGACCAAGATGGATGGTGATACCCGTGGTGGTGCTGCCCTTTCTATCAAAGCAGTTGTCAACAAGCCTATCAAGTTTATCAGTGCCGGTGAGAAGATGGAAGCACTCGATGTGTTCCACCCCGACCGTATTGCTGACAGAATCCTTGGAATGGGTGACGTGGTTTCATTCGTGGAAAAGGCTCAGGAGCAGTTTGACGAAGAGGAAGCTCGCCGTTTGACCAAAAAATTGGCAAAAGACCAATTTAATCTTTGGGATTTCTACCAACAAATCCAGCAAATCAAGAAAATGGGTAACATCAAGGATCTTGCCTCTATGATTCCAGGTGTGGGCAAGGCTCTTAAAGATGTAGATATCGATAACAGTTCATTTAAGGGTGTTGAGGCTATTATTTTGGCGATGACTCCTGCTGAGAGAGAAAATCCTGCCATTATCAATGGTAGCCGCCGCAAGAGAATAGCAGATGGTAGCGGAACCACTATCGCAGATGTGAACCGTCTTTTGAAACAATTTGAGGGTACCCGTAAAGTGATGAAGACTGTCGCTTCGGGTGGAATGAGGAATATGATGAAGACTGCCCGTAAAATGAAAAGAAGATAATTACCTTAAAATACTCGGAATATGATTTTATTAAATGGTAAAGAGACTGCAAATGCTATCAAACAGGATATTGCAGCAAAAGTTAAAGAAATGGTAGAGAGAGGGGAGAGACCTCCTCATCTTGTTGCTATCATTGTCGGAGAAAATGGTGCAAGTAAAACTTATGTGGCCAATAAAGAGAAGAATTGTCAGCAGGTAGGATTCAATTCCACTGTGATGAGTCTTCCTGAAGATATTTCAGAAGAACAATTGTTGGAGCATATTGCAGCATTGAACAATGATGATACAGTGGACGGTTTTATCGTTCAGCTGCCATTGCCCAAGCATATTGACGAGGATAAGGTAATTAACGCCATTTCTCCCAAGAAGGACGTGGATGGTTTTCACCCAAGTAATGTGGGAAGAATGGTTTTGTCTGAGGAGGCATTTGTTTCAGCAACTCCATACGGTATTATGTTGTTGTTGGAGCATTATGGTATTGAAACTTCGGGAAAACATTGTGTCATTTTGGGCCGAAGCAATATCGTAGGTCGTCCTGTTGCAAATCTTCTTTTGCGTAAATCTCTTCCGGGAGACTGCACAATCACCGTTTGCCACAGCCGTACAAAGGATATTGAGAAATATACAAGAGATGCAGATATCATTATTGCTGCAATCGGTGTTCCCGAGTTCCTGAAAGGGGATATGGTAAAAGAGGGTGTCGTAGTGGTGGATGTCGGAATTACCCGTGTTCCTGCCGATAATGAAAAAGGATATAGAATCGTCGGTGACGTAGAGTTTGATTCAGTTGCTCCCAAGTCATCTTATATCACCCCTGTTCCAGGTGGCGTAGGTCCTATGACCATTATCTCTCTTATGAAAAATACTTTCAGAGCAAGAGAATTGAAATTGAAAAAATAGATTCGAGTATGAAAAAGTTTTTGATATTCTGCCTTGCAGCAGTGGCTCTTTTTTCTTGCAAAGAAAAGGTTGACTATGTGGTGAAAGGGGATAAGGCTCCTTCATTCACATTGACTTCTGAGAAATATGGAACTGTTGACAGTGAGGAACTTAAAGGTAATGTAACAATGTTGTTTTTCTTTGCTACCTGGTGCGGTCCTTGTCAGGATGAGTTGGCGGCGGTGCAGGAGAGACTTGTTCCAATGTTTGAAGGAAAGGAAAATTTCCGTTTGTTGGTGGTAGGTCGCGAGCATAACGATTCTGAGCTTGCAGAGTATAATGAGGTTAAAGGATTTACTTTCCCTTTGTATCCAGACTTTGAACGTGAAGTTTATTCAAAATTTGCAAAACAGACTATTCCTCGTGCTTATCTTATCGATAAGGATGGCAAGGTGGTAGATTTTGCAGTGGGTTATGATGCTGAGCATTTTGATGCTATGTGCGCCAAAGCAATGGAGTTGTTGTAAACCAAAGAACATTCATTGATAAATATAAACAAAGAGCGTGTTTCACTCAGAAGCACGCTCTTTTTGATTATTGTTTCAAATGTTAGAATCCTCTTGCGAAGCGTTTCCAGAACGATTTGTAGAGTTCGTCCCAACGGAGAATTGTGGCTCCTGCCCAATCTGCAGTATATTGTGTAAGGAATTGGTTTGCAGCTTCTTCTCCTTGTTTTTTAAGAATCTCTTTGTACTGTTCGCGAACAAATGGAATCTCTCTGGCTGCTTTTTCGTGGAAGTAATCTATAGCATTGAATACTTCTTTTTTGGTAACACCCCAACGCACTGTTGCCATTTTGTTCGCTTTGCGGAATTTCCAGATGATTGCATCTTCGTCGTAGCGGGGTTGTCCGCAGATGTCAAATAGCTCGGGAAGGTCGGTTGTGCCGCAGAAAACAGGGATTCTGGGGCTTTGTCCCGGGTTGTCAAACGAGAGCCATAGGATACCTCCGATAGCATCAGGAAGGTCTCTGTGGAGCTGGATTACTGTAGAGTATGAGCATTGGGGAACTGCTATGTTTCTGTTATTTGGCACTGTTCCCGGTTTTACTGCATTAATCATATCGCGGGTGTCACGCAACATCCAGGGGTTGGCTGCAACTGCTGTAGTAGAGTCATTTATTTTAAGATTCTGCAATACATCGAAGCTGCTGCCGGTGTATGTTTCCATAAGGAGTCTGCTTACTTTTTCTACAGATACTTTTTCGTCAGGTTTGACACTGATAGGGAGCTCGCGGCTATCGTATGAGAGATTGAGTGATGGAGCCAATGTGTTGAGAATAAAGAATTCTCTGATGTGGAACGATTTGTCCTCGCCAAAATAGTTTCCTCCGGCGTAGGCTTCCCAGAATTTGAAGGTCGATTTTCCATCCCAATATCCGAGTTCTTTTGCCACTTCAAACACATTCTCAGAGGCCAAATAGCGGTCGGGATTTTTAAGGTCCAATTCTGCAATTCTGGAGATATTTGCTGATACTCCCACGTGATCGTCAGGGATTCTTACTGCAGCCCATACTCCTCCGATTTTCTCGGGTCCTTGTCCGAAAATCTCAAAGTGCCATACTTCGTTTTTGTCTGCAATGGTAAGACATTCTCCCCAGTCTCCGTATCCGTATTCTTTAACAAGCTGGCCGATAAGTTTTATTGCATCTCTTGCTGTGGAGCACCTTTGAAGAACGATTTTTTCGAGTTCTTCAATCATAAACATACCATTGGGGTTTACCAACTCTTTTCTACCTTCGATGGTGGTCTCTCCGATACCCAATTGTTTTTCATTCAGACAAGGGTAGGCGGTGTCGATAAACTGGAATGTGCTTTCTACCTGTGGAATAGAGCCTTTAAAGGTTCCTTTGGATGCCCAAACGGACTCGCTGTGCAGGCGGTTTTTATAAATGTCCACCATTGACCCGGGGGCGATATCCTTTTGTGCAGGAACTATATTTACCCAGGTGCGGTAGTTTCCGTCGCAGGTGTGGCTTGTGATGACAGAACCATCAGTGGATGCTTTTCTTCCGACCATAATGCTGGTACAGCTTTGTGGTTCGAAATGGGGTAATTCTTCTGCAATGGCGAAAAACATTGCAAAAAACAAGTAAGTGATTGATAGTAAGAATCTTTTCATTGTGTAATTCATTAAACGGCAATATTTGGCAAATTTACCCTTTTTTTCATTACATTTGCATACCTAATCAAAATGACCATATGAAGTATTTAAAAGAATTTTTTGTGATGACAGTCGGTCTGGCTGTCTTTGTATTCGGCTGGGTAGCATTTTTGAATCCTCACGAGATAACAGGGGGCGGTATAGCAGGTCTGGCATCTGTTATCCACTATGCTTTTGATTTTATTCCTATCTCTTATGCAAAATTCTCGATTGACGCATTGTTGTTGATCTTCGGTTTCATTGTTTTGGGCAAAGGATTCGGAGTCAAAACCATCTATTGTGTTGTGATGAGTTTTGTTTTGTTCCATTTTATGCCGATGATTCCCGGGATTACCGAGATATCTGCAGGAATTGCCGATAATCTTATCAATTCCGCTATTGGTGGAGCATTCAGCGGTATTGGTATTTCAATTATTATCACCCAAGGTGGAAGTACCGGTGGAACAGATATTATTGCATTGACTATCAATAAATATAAGAATATTTCTCCTGGTCGTATCTATTTGGTTTGCGACTCTATCATCGTGGTTTCTGTATTGTTGTTGCCTGAGAAAACTTTGGCAGACGTAGTGTATGGTTATATTGAAATTATCGCTTTCTCTTATACTGTGGATATGGTTCTTACCGGTTCTCAACAATCTGTTCAAACTATGATTTATTCATCCAAGAATGATGAAATTGCAGAAAAGTTGCAAAGCATAACCGTTGAGGCTAACAGCAGTATCCGTTCTATCCAATGGACAACAGATGGTGAGAAGAAGATGTTGATGGTGGTATCTCGCAAAAATGCTTCCGGTGAGGTGGCAAAAGTTGCAAAATCTATCGACCCTGATGTCTTTATGATGACTGCCCCTGTAACAGCAGTTTATGGTCTTGAGGCCAAGAAACAATAATTTGAAAATTAACCTTAAAACTTACAATAAATATGGCGCTGTTGAATTTTAAAAAGAATAAATATCAGTGGAATTTTGAAAATATAGGAGGGACATCGAGAGTTCAGATCACATCGGGTGAGGATATTGCTCATCTTTCAGAGCTGGATATAAAGATGTGGACTGTGTTGTCCTGTCCTGTCAGTGGTCTTGAGATAGAAGATAAGAGTCTTGCATATATTGATTGTGATGGAGACGGAAAGATAAGGGTAAATGATATTCTGACTACTGCAAAATGGATTGTGGATGCAGTGAATAATCCCGATTTGATTCTTGAGGGAAAGGATTCCATTGATATCAGCAATTTTAATCAGAATACAGAGGCCGGTCGTAAGTTGTATAACTCTGCAAAAGAGATTTTGGCTAATCTTTCTAAGGGTAGCAATATTGTTTCATTGTCTGATACAAAGGACATTGCTGCGATTTTTGCAAAAACCAAATTTAATGGCGACGGAGTGATTACAGAGGATTCTGCCGATGATATAGAATTGAAAACAACCATTTCAGATATAGTTAAAGCCCTTGGCGGAGTTCCTGACAGGAGCGGTGTTGCCGGGGTTAATGCTGAAATGATTGACAAATTCTATACAGCATTGGAGCAATATCTTGCTTGGAATGCGGCAGCGGTTGAGGCTCCATACGGAGAAAAAAGTGATGCTGTTTATACTGCTTATACAGCCCTTGATGCGAAGATAAAGGATTTCTTTATGCGTTCGAAGCTGGCATCATTCTCCCCGGACAGTATGGCAAAACTCGATGTGCAGGTTTCTCAAATTGAAAATATCAGTCCTGCCAATCTGATTGAAAAGAAAGATGAGATTGCTTCATATCCGATTGCCCGAATCACAGGAAAATGTGAGATTGATTTGAATGCTCCAATCAATCCTGTCTGGGCTTCTCAATTTGAAATTATCAGAAATGTTGCCATTCCTTCAGATGCTACCGTTTTGACCGAAGAACTCTGGAGTGAGATTGGGGCAAAATTTGCCGCATATATTGCTTGGAAAGGTGCGAAGGCTGGTGCTATCGTTGAACCTCTTGGTGTTGAGGTGTTGAAAAATATCCGTCAAGGTGCCAGAAAAGGTGATTTGATTGCTCTTATCAACAAGGATTTGGAACTTAAAGAGGAGGCTGAGAATATCGAGAGTGTAGATAAGTTTTTACATATTTTCAGAGATTTCTACAGATTGTTGAGAAACTTCATTACTTTCCACGATTTGTATGATAAAGATCCCAACACAAAGGCAATTTTCCAGGCAGGAAGATTGATCGTGGACCAAAGGGCTTGTAATTTCTGTATGAATGTGGTAGATATGGGAAGACATAATACTTTTGCTCCGGCGAGCGGAATGTTTTTGGTTTATTGCGACTGTGTGACCAAGAGCAAGCCCGGCAAAATCCAGATAGTGGCAGCTGTAACTGTTGGTGATATAGGAGATTTGGTAGTCGGAAAGAATGCTATCTATTATGATAATGATGGTCTTGAATGGGATGCAGTGATTACCAAAATCATAGATAATCCTATCAGTATAGGTCAGGCGTTTTGGTCTCCATATCGCAGAATTGCAACAGTTGTGGAGAATCTCATCAACAAGAATGCTGCAGACAAGGATGCTAAGGTGATGAAAGATCTTACAGATAAGGTAACTTCAGCTCCTGCGAATGCTACTGATCCAAATGCTGCTCCACAAGTACCTTTTGATATTGCCAAGGTTGCCGGTATTTGTGCTGCATTAGGTATGGCTCTCGGAATGATTGGTACCGCTGTAAGTGGTATTTTTAAAGCTCTTGTAGCACTTGGCTGGTGGCAATTGATTGTTCTCTTCATCGGAATATTACTACTTATTTCAGGTCCTGCAATGGTTATGGCGTGGATGAAACTCCGTCGTAGAAACATTGCACCCCTGTTGAATGCAAATGGTTGGGCGATAAATGCTTCATCAAAAATCAGCATTCCTTTTGGTGAAACTTTGACAGATATTGCCCGTTATCCAAAATTGAAACTTAAAGATCCTTACGCACGCAAAGGAATTCCAACCTGGAAGAAATGGATGATTTCTATTGTTTCTTTGTTGGTAGTGGTTGGTGCATTGTGGATTGCAAACTTGTTTGCTTGTATAAACCTTCCTTCTCCACTTCCTTGGTTTGATAAAGAAGAAGTTGTTACAGAAGGGGTTGTAGAGGTTTCTGAAACTTCTGTGGAAGCAACTGAGGCGACAGATGTTATCCCTGAATAAAGTATAACCCTTAAATAGGATATATTTCAGCCCTGACGAATTCAAACAAATCGTTGGGGCTTATTTTTATCTGCAAACCTCTCACTCCTGCGCTGATATAGATGTAGTCGTGGAGCAGGGCACTTTCGTGGATAAATGTTGGAAAAGGTTTCTTCATTCCTATAGGGGAGCAGCCACCTCTGATGTAGCCTGTGTTCGGCAAAAGTTCTTTAAGGTGGAGCATCTGACAACTTTTGTTACCTGATATTTTGGCTGCAATTTTTAGATCCACTTCGAAGTTTCCGGGGATGACGCAAACAAATATCCCTGTCTTGTCCCCTCTGATCACCAATGTCTTGAATACTTGTTCAATATCCTCACCGAGTTGTTCGGCTACGTGGTCTGCTGCAAGATTTTCCTCATCCACTTCATAAGGAATAAGTTCGTAGCAGATACCTGCACTCTCGAGAAGTCTGGCAGCATTGGTTTTTTCAATCTTTGTCATATCTGCAAAGTTATTCTTATTCTCGTTACTGTCAAATGGATGAATTGGATTTTTACTCCGAATAAGTTACATTTGCAACTTCATAAGAGTAAATAAACATATAAAAGAAAGATAGATTATGACAGATATTCCAAAATGCCCCAAATGTGGCAGCGAGTTTACTTATTTTGACGGTTCATTGTATGTTTGCCCGGATTGCTCACACGAATTCAATCCATCAGATGAGGCGGAGGATACACCAGATGTCGCTAAAGACAGCAATGGTGCAGAACTTTTTGACGGAGATGCCGTAACTGTTATCAAAGATTTGAAGGTTAAAGGTTCATCGATGGTTATTAAAAGAGGAACAAAGGTCAGAAGTATCAGATTGACAGACAATCCGGAAGAGGTCGATTGCAAGATTGAAGGAAGTAGCATTGTCCTTAAGACCTGTTTCCTTAAAAAGTAATATGTTTCAGAATAAATGAAATTAATGGAAGTCTGAATTTTGCTTTGGACTCTTTTGATTAAAATTTGTCACAATTCCACTTTTTTTACACTAATAATATCGTGGATCATTTAAATTGTCTCAGTTATGAAATTAGGAAGAATTTTGATTTACATTTTTGCGGTTTTCTCTTTGAACTCTTGCTCGCTTATAAATGTTTACTATTCAGATGTTGTTTCGCGTGTGACAAAATCTGAACCTCAGAGTTTTACGATAGTTTCCAAACCAGGTGTCGAATATGATTACCTGGAGTTCAATGATTATAAAAAAGTATTGACTTCCAGACTCGAGGAGTTGGGATATACTCAGGCAGAGAGTGAAATGCCAGGGGTTAATATCGTTTTGGATTATTCTGTTGGACGTAAGTTTCTTGTAGCTGAGAAGACTACCATACAGGAGAGTTCTACATCCGAGTCGAAGAAAAATGAGAAAGATAAATCGGGTAACGGAAGAAAAACCTCCAGCAGACTGACATCTACTGCCACATCACGTTCGATATATGGTATTCCTGTTTCAGTGGAAATAGAGGCAGTAAGCAATTATACCAACTTGCCTGTATGGAAGATTAAGCTCGAAAGTGTTGTGGCTGATTCTCATCAGGTTGCGGAGATTATTCCCTGGTTGATAAATACTGCCCAATGGTATATTGGAAAGTCTTGGTCAGGTAGAGTCTTGGTCGGTATCGGAGATGATTTGGAGCGACACTTTGGTCAAAGATATAATTTGGATGGAGTACGCGAGGTACAAAGCCAATATTATAAAAATAACTATGACGAATATCTGACAAGCTCTCCTCTTGAAGAATAAGTCTTGTTATTGAAATCTAAGGATGTAATCTTTGAAAGTGGCAAAGGGTAAGATTACCCTGCTCGTCCCGAAGATGCATCCCATTTCCCATACAGTATCTGAACCATTTACAGTTTCCGCAGAGATCTTTTCTCATCCATTCGCGGTTTCTGTATGGTTCAAATCTGTTTTCCCAAACATCTATAAAGTCATCTTTGTAGATGTTTCCTTGTTTATAATCGGAGCGGATGCTAGAGCAGGCTGAAATAGAACCATCTATAAGCACAGATGCCACTGACAGTCCTGCTTGGCAGCTATATAGATGATCTCTTACATATCCTTCGAACTCTCCCAGGAATCCCTCGCAACCATAACTGAGATTAATTCGGCCCTCTTCTCGGGTCTTTTTGATAAACTCCATCAGACCTCTGAAGCGTTCATTGGTCAGTTGTAGTCCGGGGTCTGTGGCTGCCCTTCCATTCGGAAAGACTGTGAAAATACGCCAATCTTTCAGTCCTAAAGAAATAAGGTATTCTTTGAATTGTTCCAGAGTGTCGTAGTTGCGATTATTTGCACAGGTGACAACATCGAATTTAATAGATGGCTCCTTAGCAAGAATTTCTATCGCTTTTGAAGCACATTGGAAGGATTTCTCATCACCTCTCATCCAGTTATGCTCAGCCTCGAATCCATCGAGACTGATAGTCATAGAGTGAATGCCGGCACCTAAAAGTTGGTCTATCTTTTTAGGAGTCATCAACCTTCCGTTGGATACCATTCCCCACGGAAATTCAAGATCGTAAATACCTCTACCACATCTCATAAGGTCTTCTCTCACAAGTGGTTCTCCTCCGGAGATGATAATCATTATTTTGTGTGAATCATATTTCTCTTTGATTCTGACCAATACCTTTCTGAAATCTTCAAAAGGCATATCCGGCTGCAGCGATGAAGTTTTACAGTCACTGCCGCAGTGTCTGCAATGAAGATTACATCTTAAAGTACATTCCCAAAACAATTGTGTAAGGGGATGTTTTTGCTGGATTTCTTTTGTGTATTGACGCTGTAATTCGAGAGCAATTCTTTGCTTAAGACTGATGATTCCCATTGTTTCAGTTTTCTGAATCAGTTTTATCGAGTTCGATAACGAAGTTCTCAAGGATTTTATTATTTTCCTCCTCATTGTTATCAACAACTACTTTTATTGTTTTTTCACGATACTCACTGTCATCGGTTAAGTCAATATCCTGAATTTTTACGAAAATAGGATAATTTGGT
>JAZRBT010000008.1:0-9455 GCA_045635245.1 Candidatus Coprenecus sp. | reverse complement strand
TTTATAAATGAATTAGCCAACGACAAATCAAAGTTGTCCATATAGACATCCATCGTGTCGGCAGGGTCAGTCGAAATTGTTCCGTTTATATTGAGAGATTCGCTTTCGTTATAAATGGAGAGATTTTCAGCTTTATATCGTTTGGGGCCAATCTCTACTTTGGAAGGGGCCAATTTCCAGCTTCTTCCCTTGATGGAGAGTTCCGACTCATTGATGCCGATAGTGGTCAAAATGTCATCATTCTCATCTCTTTCAAATTCTATTTTAGAATTGAAGTCCAATGAGTTTTTGGGAGTGCTGTTGTCGCTGAACTGATATCTCAAATCCAATCCTCCGTCCTGGGCTGTCATAGAGATTTTGTTATTCTCGATTTCCACTCCGAATAATGAGATTTCATCAGCAATAAGCTCAATATGAGGCTTGTAATCGTTATTATCCAATTTGAGGGATATATCCGAGAAGAGGTTTTTGCCCCATCTTATAAATTCAGAGTTCAAAGACAAATCTATGCTGTCCTTGTTACTTAGAGAAAATTCCACCTTAGTGCTGTCTGCAATAAAGACATCGGGCATTACGATTCTGCAAATGGGAGCAAGGTCGTATGTTTCCATTTTGAAACTGTAATTTCCGTGCGAAAGGATTTCCAGCGAGTCTGTGTAAATTTCATCTTTTCGCAGCAGTGCAGGAAGATTTCTGTTAAATAGAGAATTCTTGATCCTTTTTACCAGTTTGTCGGGGGTGTCGTCGCTGACATACTCCGCAACAACCATCGGAGAATTGAGGGTTATGATATTTGTACTGTCCTGAAAATAAGAGTCGAGTCGGATTGCATCAATACGATGTGCCCCTCTGTCATTTATGTAGTCTATATCTCTGATTTGAACTTCTCCGAGTATTGTTCCATTATGACCTCTCTCCAAATCAATTTCTGCAGAAACCCCTAAAAGAGAGTTCTGGTTCTTTTTGTCAATCTTTGTGGCAACCAAATCAGCTTGTGGAACATTTAAATAAGCCTGAGCACTCTTGAAGGACAAATCGTTGTTGAAATTGATAATGCCTTGGAATAGAGCAGGTATTGCTTCGTTTCTGCTGATTAGTCTGATGTCGGCAACATTGTTGGTGATATAACCTATGGCAGTTATGTCAGAATAGTTGAAGCCGTTGAAATACATATTGTGAACTATCAGCGAGTCCAATGTGGCATTGAGTACCTTCCCTTGCGGAGTAGGGGTGATGTTTGCGTGGATAGCAGTGTTCAGGGATGTTACCCCAAGATTTGGAGACTTGAGAATTCTGCCCACATTGAGATTGTCAACCCCAAGTTCCACAGAAACATCTCTGCCGGATTTGCTGCGGGAAGGTGCTGTCTGGACAAAATAATCTATATCTCCGATTCGGGAAGATACAGTTCCCATCGAGTAGACATCAGAGAGGGTTCCGTATGCTATCCCCTGTACATTCAGGCGTACCTTAGGCAAGATTTTGTCAAATGCCTTTTTGTTGAAATTTTTGGCAAAAGATGCAACAATGGTTCCCACCTCGGGCATAGTGGTATTAACATCCTTGAAGGTAAAATTGAATACGGTGTTTTCAATTTTGGGAAGTCCTGTGATAGCTACCCCGACCCGAACATCGGTGCTGTCTCCGGTCCTTACCCTCAAATCTGACGAGCGGAGATCTCTTACCGGTCCGATAACCTCACCATCTATCTGGAATACAAGTCTGTTGTCTTTAAGACCGGGAGCATATACACCTACTGTCCTGAAATCGAGAGTGGTATTGAAGAAATCGGCACCCATAACTATTTTGTTCACATAGTCATTGATGTCTCTTCCCTTTGTGTAACCGAAAGAAAGGTATCTCGCATTGACAGTAGAGTAGGAGTCTTTCAGAAAGAGGTTGTCCATCTTGATTTGGGTGCTGTCCATAGAATAGTCAGCAATAAGTGATTTTACCTCATATCCGCAGCTGTCTTTACAGGTAAGGCTCCTGATACGGCAAGTGAGTCGCTTGTTTTCGTATTTGGCACGAGTAATCCTTATATCAATATCGTAGATGTTGAAGTGTGTGTAATTCATACATCCATAAGGCTTGACGATGGTGTCTTTCGCCTTATTGTGCATATTGAAATGGAAATTCTTGATAATGATGTCGTTAACTGCAATGTTCGGAATTCCCCATTCCCCCGAGGATGTAGTATCTGCCGGTTTAGGTTCGATTCGGAATATCCGGGCGAGGTTACTTCCTTTCGCGCTGTCAATCTGCAAATTGAAATATCCGTCTTCCACGATAATCCGTTTCGCTTCGAGAAATCCCGGAGTCATATTTAGCAAAGAAAGAGTCAGAGAAAGTTTTCCGATAGAGCCCAAAGTATCCCCCTGTGCATCTGTAATCGATGCATTTTTAATCATAATTTTGTTGAGGAAAGAAATAGCGACCCTTTCGACTTCTATTTTGCCATCAATCTTATCTTCGATCATTGAGACTGTCTTTTGTGCAATCCAAGTTTGAAGTGCGGGGAATTGAATTGCTACATAGGCAGTTACGGGCAAAATAAAAATCAAAAGCAGAATTCCGATTAATATTTTTCTAAAAGCTCTGATACTCTATGCAATAAAATACAAATATAAATTCTTTTGTCGATTTTTCCGATAGGCAAAGGAGATGTTGTTAGTATATTTGTCGTAATTTACGACAGAAATACTGCACATACTCGTTGCAAAAGGACAAACAAGTTTGTCCTCTTACTCGCATGTTTGTATATTTGCAAAATATAAACCGATAAAATATGTCAGAAATTATTTTAGGTATTGAATCTTCGTGTGATGACACCTCGGCAGCGGTTCTGCAAGGTGAATACCTTTTGTCAAATGTGATGGCCTCTCAGGAGGTGCACCGCAAATATGGCGGGGTGGTTCCTGAACTTGCTTCAAGGGCTCATCAACAAAATATATTACCTGTTGTCAATCAGGCTATTGCAGAGGCGGGAATTACTCTTGATGATGTGGATGCCATAGCTTATACCCGCGGTCCCGGGTTGTTGGGCTCACTTTTGGTGGGTACCTCTTTTGCCAAAGGACTTGCAATATCGCTTAATAAGCCGATGGTCGATGTGAATCACCTTCAGGGGCACATCTTGTCTCATTTTATAAAGCAAAAAGGGAAAGATGAGCCATCTCCCTCTTTTCCATTCCTGGCTCTTTTGGTTTCAGGCGGTCACTCGCAAATCGTGAGAGTGGACGATTATCTTAACTTCGAGGTGTTGGGCAAAACAATCGATGATGCTGTCGGAGAGGCTTTTGACAAATGTGCAAAACTTCTCGATTTGGGATATCCCGGAGGTCCGGTGGTGGACCGTCTCGCAAAATTGGGAGACCCTGCAAAATTTACTTTTGCCAAACCTCAAATCAGCGGTTTTGATTACAGTTTCAGTGGTGTCAAGACTTCCCTTCTTTATTTCTTGAGAGATAATCTTGCTGAGAATGAGAACTTTGTAAAGGAAAATATAAATGATATATGTGCTTCTTTCCAAAGGACTTTGATCGATGTGCTGATGAATAAACTTGTCAAAGCTGCAAAAGCTACCGGTATCAAGGATATCGTTATCGGTGGTGGCGTTTCGGCAAATTCTGAGTTGAGACAAAGGTTTGTGGCAGAAGGGGAGAAGCGTGGTTGGAGAACATTTGTCCCGGAATTCAAATTTACCACAGACAATGCCGCAATGATAGCAATTGCAGGTCTATATAAATTCAGGGCGGGACTTACCTGCGGATTGGATGCCGCTCCCGTTTCCAGAGCATTGGATTTCAATAAATAGTAATCGGATGAAAGAGTTTGAAGTACCGTTTTCGGCAAAAAATACCCCTACGGAGGAGGAATTGAAAAAGAAAGCTTCCGTTGCAATGGGGGCTCCTGTAAGCAAAATTTCGAGCGTGGAGATTCTGAAGCGCTCATTGGATGCCCGTTCCAAAGATATTCTATATCGTTACAGGGTAAGGGGTTATCTTATGGGAGAGACTCCTCAGCCCAGATCTGTTCCATCTTTTGACAAGGATGTGACCAACAGCAGAGCTGTGATTATAGCCGGTGCAGGTCCCGCAGGACTTTTTGCCGCTTTGGAGTTATTGCAAAAAGGATTGAAACCAATAATTCTGGAGAGGGGAAAAGATGTTCACGCCAGAAAATTCGATATGGCAGCCATTTCAAGGGATGGTGTGCTCAATCCCGATTCCAATTATTGTTTCGGAGAGGGTGGAGCAGGAACTTTCTCGGATGGCAAGTTATATACCAGAAGTGTCAAAAGGGGAAATGTCTCAGAGGTGATAGAGACTTTGATCGCTTTTGGCGCAAAAGAACAGATAAGAATCGATGCTCATCCTCATATAGGTTCGGACGCGCTGCCCAGAATAATGGAAAATATCAGAATGACCATTTTGGACAGGGGAGGAGAGTATCATTTTGAAAACCGGATTGTCGATTTTAAATTGGAAAATGACAAATGGGTTGTCAAGACTGTCGATTTGAGTGGTGGCGGAAATGTCGAGAAAGAGTATGTCGGAGAAGCTTTTATTTTGGCTACAGGCCACTCTGCTACAGATATTTACGAGTTGCTTCATAAAAAGGGCTGGACTCTGGAAAGAAAAGGTTTTGCTTTGGGTGTCAGGGCAGAACATCCCCAGCACCTTATAAATAATATACAATATCACGGCCGTTATCAGCCATATCTGCCTGCTGCAGAATATTCATTGGTAGAGCAGGTGGCAGGAAGAGGAGTCTTCTCATTCTGTATGTGTCCGGGAGGAATCCTGGTCCCCTCATCGACTGAGCAGGGAGGTCTTGTTCTCAATGGAATGTCCAACTCGATGAGAAACAGCAAATGGGCAAATGCCGGAATTGTAACTTCGGTCGAGCCCGAAGATGTGGACAGTTTTTATGCTGCGCAAGGAAAATCTCTCAGCGGCATTGAGGCAATGTTGGCTTTCAGAAGAGATGTTGAGGCTAAAGTGTTCCAGGTGACATCTTCGTTTAAGGCTCCTGCTCAAAGGATGACCGATTTCGTGAGGAGTAAAAAAGGAAAATCTCTCCTTTCTCCACTTCCCAAGACATCGTATGCTCCGGGTGCGGTAGCTACCGATCTGAATGATGTGTTACCGGAATTTGTAGCAGAGAGACTAAAGAAAGCATTCCCTCTTTTTGATAGAAAAATGAAAGGGTACTATACTTCCGAGGCACTTTTGCTGGCGGTGGAATCAAGAACCTCTTCACCTGTGAGAATTCCCCGTGACAATGAAACATTTGAATATGTCTCTGCTCCAAAACTCTATCCTTGTGGTGAGGGGGCAGGATATTCGGGAGGAATTGTCTCATCTGCGCTGGATGGAATCAATGCAGCCAGGGCAGTGGCAAACCGCCTGTCATTATAAAAAAATATCCCCGGTCCATAAAAACCGGGGATTTCTGTATCTGCAGATTGCAATTTCAGATTAGCAACCGCCGCAAGAGCATTCTGACTCTCCGTCGCCACAACCTGAACAACCTGAGCAACCGCCTTGTTGTTTGAATTCACCGTGAAGACCGTCAGTAAGTTCTTCTTGAGTAGCTTCACGAACTGTAAGGATTTTACCTACGAAGTGAAGTTCTTTACCAGCCATTTGGTGGTTGAAGTCCATTACTACAACATCTTCTTTAACTTCAAGAACTTTACCGGGGATAATTCCACCTTGGTTGTTCATCATAGGGATAAGATTTCCAACTGTAAGAAGACCTTCCTGAATTTGTCCATCAACTTCGAAGATGTTTTTGGGAAGTTCAAGAACGCTTGCAGGGTTGTGCTCGCCATAACCTTCTGCAGGTGAAAGAACGAATTCAAATGAATCACCTGGCTCTTTGTCCAAGATATACTCTTCAAATTTAGGAAGAAGTGAACCGATACCGAAGATGAAATCAAGAGGTCTTTCCTCTGTAGTTTGGTCAGCAACCTGTCCGTCAACTGTAAGGGTGTAGATAAGTTCTACAACTGAATTTTTAGCAATTTTCATTTTATGATATTTAATTTGTTAATTATAAACCGCTTATATCTATATCGGCAAAAGCTAAAGTTGGAATTTGCCATTTATAGAATTTAATGGGGTCGTTTCCTATAAAAATGTTTTTAGCCCACAAAGATATGAAATTACCTGTAATATTCATTTCTTTTATAGGGTAAACCTTTGTTCCGTTCTCAAAATAGAATCCCTCGATGCCGTATGAAAAATCACCTGTAACGGGATTGCTGTTTCCTCCATTGAATCCTGTAATCAAGATTCCGCTACCGGTTTTTGAGAGGATCTGTTCCTGTGAGAGATCCGAACCGGTGGGGAAAACAATCGTGTTGGGAGCATTCACAGTTCTGGGCATATTGAGTCTGTTCGCATAATAAGTGTTTAGGAAATAGGTGTTTACATATCCGTCCTTTATAATGTCAAGATATTTTGTGGCAACACCTTCTCCATCGAACAAAGTCGCACCGGATGCCTGTGGAATGTGTGGGTTATCTGCAATATTCAGCCACTTCGGGAAAATCTGTTTGCCCAAAGAGTCTATCAGAAAAGAATTCTTTTCTTTGATAGATGCTCCGGAAAGTGCCCCGATGATTGCAGAAACAGCTTTTGCGGCAACTCCATTTTCGAATACGATATTGTATTTTCCGGAGTTGATTTTTCTTGCTCCAATCATCTCAATGCTCCTTTGATATCCTTTGAGACCGCTTCCGGGGGCTAACTTATCAAAATATGTGCCACCTTCTGCCCATCCGTTTTGGGGTCTGATATCTCCTTCGCCCTTGACAGTACATTCGTTGGCAATGGTATAGAATGTATGGGTTTCTTCTGCTTGTAGTCCTTGGGAGTCAATAATATAGTCGTATCTCTTGTTTTCGTCAAAGTCATTTGTTACAGAGATTATTCTGCTGTCAGAGGGGATCTCTTCAAAGTTTTCGCGAAGTTTGGCGAGTTTCTTTTCAAATGAAATCTCTTCGAAAGATTTGTCCTCTATATCGAGTTCCTTTCCTTCTCCTTTATAATACAAGGTGGGGTCGGGCAATGTTCTGTAGGGGTCAGCTTCCAGCAGGCGGCACGATGCAATACATTCCGGAATGAATTTTTCCAACTCATCTTTCGTAATCCTGTTGGTCGAGAACGAAGCAAATCTTCCATCTGTGAAAATCGATAGCGAGATAGAGCGGGATGCAGCATTGCGGATATTGTCAATCTCTCCGTTGAGTGTGCTGATAGTCCCTTCAATGCTCTCTCCATAAGAGATTCTGGCTCCTTGAGCTCCGTTTTTTAAGGCAGTTTCGAGTGCGAAATGTGCAATATCTTTATTCATTTATACCTCCTACATTTAAGCTTTTTACTAATACTGATGGCATTCCGCACGAGACAGGGCAATATTGTCCTTTTCCACAAGACCAGGTGCTGTCGTCAATTGTCGAATCGTTAGCTACCGCTATAATATCAGCAAGTGCCTCAGGTCCATTGCCTATGATATTTGCATCTTTGATCGGTTTTGTCAGTTTGCCATTTTCTATAAGGTATCCGGATTTGACATAGAATGTGAAATCTCCGGCGCCGATTTGAACCTGTCCGTTGGAGAAATTGTCCACATATATCCCTTTAGTCACAGATTTGATCAAATCTTCGGGGGTGGCATTGCCATTCTCCATATATGTGGCTCTCATTCGTGGTATGGGGCTGTGTCTGAACGACTCACGTCTTCCGTTTCCGGTAGGGGCAACTCCGTAGAATTTGGCACTTATCCTGTCGTGCAGATAGCTGTTGAGGATTCCATCTTTGACAAGATAGGTTTTTTGGCCCGGAATACCTTCGTCATCAAAATTGACTGCACCACGATTGAAGGGGACAGTTCCGTCGTCCACTATATTGATTTGTTCACTACAAATTTTCTTTCCCATTTTGTCAGAGAAAATCGATATGTTCTTGCGGTTGAAGTCTGCCTCAAAAGTGTGTCCGATGGCTTCGTGGAGCAATATTCCCGAACTTCCGGCTCCCATTACCACGGGCATTTCGCCGCAAGGAGGTCTGTCTGCATAAAAAAGTCTGTTGCACTGTTTTACAGCATCTTCAGCAAGGTTTTCGATTAATTCCTTGTTCAGAAATTCGGCACCCATTCTGAAACTTTTGGATGTGTAGAAGTTCTCCACTCTGGAGCCTTTGGACATTATGACAATGGCTACTGCCGACGCCATCGGTCTGTAATCGGTATAAGATTCTCCGAGCGAGTTTGCAAAAAGCACTTTGGTGACACTGTCGGCAATTTTACCCATCACATTAATCACATTCTCACTTTTCTGATATATCAAATCGTTGAGCATCAGCAGATACTCTTTCTTCTCAGCAATAGAGAGATCCTCCCATCCGTTGACTATCGGATAGTAGTTTTTTTGGAGGGAATTGATTTCGTGGATGTTTATTTCGGGGCTCTTGCCAGGGGAATTGGCAATTCTGGCAGCAGCCAGCGCAGCCTGCCTCATCGCCTCGGGGGTGGTTATCTCAGAATAGGCATATCCTGTCTTTTCTCCAGAAATGACTCTTATACCCACTCCGAAATCAATATCGCATCTGGCGTTGTTCACTTGTTTGTCACGGAGGGCAATTTCGTTGCATTTGGAGTATTCAAAGAACATATCAGCATAGTCTCCACCCAAAGAGAGGGCAGTGGCAAGTGTCTGTTCTATAATGGGTTTTGTAGTTCCGAAAAAGTCGTAATATCTATTGTCGAATGTCATTTTCAATTCCATAAAAAAGGTGTGAGACTAACGTCCATAGGACATTTAGCCACCCACCTTTAAATCTTTTTTTTGTAGCAGAGTTTTTGATTAAATTAGATTTCGGTAGCCTTAACTTTTACAAGTTTACCTTTATGCGAAAAAGCCATCTCAGAATTGGTTTTCTTCTTTTCTTTGACTAATTTCTGAAATGAAGCATTTAATCCGTTTAGAATATTTTCTCTAAGCTCCCGTGATTCTAGTTCGCTCATAATTAATCAATTGGTTGAATAAGGTTTTGTTATGTATTTTAGTAGTAATGTCTTTTCCTCCCTCACAAATCAGTACCGGACTGTATGAATTGTCAATAATCATCCAATATTCACATTCGGGAATATAGATATTGAACAAATTCTTGATTCCCATATCATATCTGCGGCGGATTCTGTCCTCGCTGACATTGTGTCCCCCTGATTCCACCCTTAACTTTACTCTTTCTATGGCCAATGAGGGCATATTGAGCCAAAAGTAAAGCAAGGTAACGGTATAGCCACATTTTTGTGCTCTGCGAATGAGATTTATGTAGGTTCTGGTCGCAAGAGTTGTCTCAATGGCGAAGTCCTGTCTGTTGGAGAGGAGTTCTTCCACTCTGGTCAGCATAATACGACCTGCCTGAATAGATGCACTTTCC
>JAZRBT010000007.1:0-10827 GCA_045635245.1 Candidatus Coprenecus sp. | reverse complement strand
CTCAATTATACAATTATCTATAGTTGCAATATCTTCATCTTCGCTGTACCATTCGATTTCGATATCTTCATCAACTCCTTCGGGAAGCAGTTCGTATCTCACAGTGAAGGTTTCCCCTTCAGTAAGGGTTATTGCATCATCTGTGACATTGGTAAATACTATTTCCTGAAGCTCGACTGCAGGTTCAGGAGTCGGTTTTTCTTTACAAGATGTAATGAGGGCTACACTGCATAGTATTGCAACCAACAATAAAATTGACAACTTTTTCATATTCTTTGCAATTAAGATTTTATATCTTGAATTTTATCTTTGACTTTATCTTTTACACTGTCCTTGACATCATCTATTTTGTTGTCGATTTTGTTCTCAACCTGATATTTTGCATTTCTGATTTTGCTTTGGACTGCGTATTTGGCATCTTGTTTCGCATCGTCTATTTTGTCCTGGACAAATTCTTTACCCCTTTCTTTAAGGGTTTCTTTAATGCTTAATTCCTTGTTGGAAGTGTTGAATGCGCCGCTGCGTCCAATTCCCAGTGTGTCCAATATCCAGTTTACTGCTTTTGACCAAAAGTTGCTCATAATGAATGTGTTTGATTATTTTCCAAAGTAGTAGTTCAAGCTGATGCGGCAACCGATATTCTCAGTACCATAAAGGATAGCGCTGCTGCCGGGGCTGATAAGGCCATTGAATTCCATTACACTGCCGGTGTTGCTGTTGAATCCTTCGTAAACAGTCCAGGTTTGAGGCTGGAATGTGAACATCAATGGAGTGAAGTTCAAGGCTACACCTAAAGAAAGAGTTTCAGCAATGAAACACTCGAGTCCCATATCAACAGAGAATCCGATACCGTGAATATAGCCTTGGTTGTAACTTTGTACAGGACGGGCATAGCTTATTCCATTGACTTCCATAAAGTCATTGACACCTCCGTCCTGAACAGAACCGAGCATAGGCATTGTAGAAGGGACCTTGTTGTATTCTGTCAGAGCATTGCCGTATTTGTAGTTCAATGTACCGCCGGCTATTGAATAAAGCAAGTCAAATCCCCAAGTGAAGCGAACTGCTTTTTGTCCATATTTGTATTCGCGACCGATCATAATGGCTACGCTGTTGTAAGCAGAGGTTGCGCGGTCCACCACTTTATTCTGGGTGTGAGGATCCAATGCGTATGAGAGGTCATCTCTTACATACTCCTGATAGTTTACAACACTACCATTGATACCGACAGCGAATCTGAATGCCGCTTTCGAAGAGGTGTGATATTTGACTCTGATGGCAGCAAGTGGGTCTTTAGACATTACAAACATTTGTTTTGGACTGAGTGCCAATTCGGAAACGTATGTCCCTGCATAGTCTCCTGCTGCAGGTTGAACCTTGATTCCCGAACTGATACTTGCTGGGTTGAAGGTGACACCTACAGCCCAATCTCCCTTTTTGGGAGTGTAGTATTGTTTATTCTCTTGCGCCTGGATTTGGGAAATGCCTACAAACATTCCCAGAAGAGCAAGTATTAGTATAGATTTTTTCATTTTAATTCTGTTTTCGTGGTTTGAAATAAATTACTTCTCTTGAAATTAGGGCTGTGTTAGTCCTGGGTTACCGAAATTTGCGGTTGGAAGAAGAATTAGATCAAAGTATTTTACACCACCGCAAGGGATATCTTGTGAAACTTCTCCGAATAGGTAAGAATCTGTAGAAATTGCGCTGCCTCCAGTTGAAGGAGTTGCAAAAGAATCTGCTTCAATCATAGCATTAACTTTAACGGTAAGGGTTTTGCCTACAGGACAACCAAGCTCGATTTCAAAGTATCCGTTTTTATCGGTGGTGGTGCTGGTGTATGCAAATTGGATATCACCATTAGTATCAGGAGTTCCATAAAAAACATTGATAACAGTTCCTTTTTTAACAGGAAGTGGATCGTTCAATGTGTTGTTTTGTTTATATGTGCAGTATCTTGCGTGTCCGCTAACAGTAGCTTTGGTAGGAAGAGTGTCACCATTTACAGGGGTAACTTCTTTTGAGCAACTTGAAAGGGCCAAAATTGCAGTTGCAGCAATGAGTAGTAAAATTTTTTTCATCTTTTCTGGTAAATTAAAAGTTAATAATCAGTAGTTTCCTATTTTGAATTATTGAGGCATTTGTGCTCCGTATCCGTCGATAACACCAAATAGATCAAATGCTTTCATATAAGGATAGCGGTTGCCATACATACTTACTCTAATGATTTCAGTACCTTGTTGGTTTTGACCGAACAATCTGTTTAGTTGGTTAGCCGCAGAGTTTCTGTCATAGTTTTGGTATTGGGTCATATTAAGTCCGAGGTATCCTTTCAGGTATGCCGGGTCGATGGCTTGAGAGAATTTTTCAACCATTTCAGCAGGCATTTCCATATTTCCTTCGTACTCGACAAGTTGTTCAACATCTTCAAATTGTGCCGCTGAAACGAACAACCATTTTCCGCCACCTGAAGGCAACATAAGGTCGGCATTGCCCATATAGTAACCAGATTGGTTGAAGTTCATAAAGAAGATATTGTCGGTAGCTGTAGTGATACGGGCTGCTTCTACTTTAGGGTTAGCATCTACATAGACTCTTTCAAGAGCTGCGTGGTTTGAACAACCCAAGATATTGTTGTAAACGCGGGTGGTGATACCGGTATGATATCTGAATGCAACACCTTGACCATCCATAACTTTTGTACGGCACCAGGTGAAAAGCACTGTGTTGTGGTGGAAATCTACAGAGCAAAGGCTGTGGTCTGCCATCATACCTCTGACTTCGCAAGCTGCCATACGGTTTGCAACGAACACATTGTTGTAGATATTGAAGTGACCACCTTTGCAACCCATTGATACTGCAAAGTCATTTGCATTGATAAATGTACAGTTGCGGATGGTTACCTGACCTTGGACATTACCTCTAAGTAGTGGAACGCTGATAGGTGCACCACCAACTGTTGCTACGGTAGGAGCCTCATCTACAGATAGGATACGACCTGTTTCACAGCCTTCAGGAGAACCGGTGATAGGGTCAGAAGGGTTGTGTTTGCAATATTTGTTGTATTGTCCTTTGTCAAAACTGAAACCGTCGATAAGAACAACGCCGTCTCTTTTACCTGTTACATAGATATCCAAACTTGCGTGAGCACCGCTGGTAGCAAGGTGTGATGCGTCCGGACGGATCCAGGTGATATATTGCACAGGGTTACGTTCTGAGAAATCACTGTTGAAACCTCCGATGAGAGACATATATTTTTTCAATTCGATGAATCCCTGGTCGAGTGTACCGAGGTAGTTACCTTCTGCAACAAGAATTACAGAACCTTCGTCTGCCACATTGATAGCTTTTTGAAGATCTTTGATAGCTTTGTCAGGAGCAGAACCATCATTACGATTTGAACCTGTAGCTGCATTTACATAGTAGGTTTTTCCTGAAGAAACATCTGCCTGATATGCCGCTTCTTTCTTTTTGGCTTCTTCTGCCTCTTTTTTGTCTTTGTCTTTCTCTATCGCGTTTTCAATGCGATGTGCATTTTCTTTCGCCTTTTGATAGAATTTGTTCAATTGTCCGAAAGCAGTGTTGGTATTTGTGATTAGCACCAAAATCACAAATGCTGCCAAAGTCATTAAATTTGTTCTTTTCATAAGTTGTGGATTTATATTGTTAATATGTTTTTATGTCAAGTGTCAGAATCTGTGTTGTGCAAATTTACCCAAAAAAGTCCTCTCGGATTATTAAATAGAAAACATTTTATATGGCTAAAGTGATATTTTATCTCTTTTTACCTATTTCTGACCGCTATTATGGCTCTTTTTTGTGCTGAAGTGACATTCTTTGGGCATAGAGTGACATTTTGCGATTCAACTCCTTTTTTATGATGTTTTTTACAAATGGATTCCGTATATTTGTTACCAATACTTTATTAATCATTTAAATTTTTCAGATATGAAGAAGAATACTATTATTTTAATTGCAGCAATTGTCGCTGTAGGACTTTGGTTGATGAGTGCTTATAACTCAATGGTAACTGCAGAAGAGGGTGTGGAATCTGCTTGGTCACAAGTAGAGAATGTATATCAAAGAAGAATGGACCTTATTCCTAACCTCGTTGCTACAGTTAAAGGTTATGCTCAACACGAGTCTGAGACTTTGGAAGGTGTAATCAATGCCCGTTCAAAAGCTACTCAGATCACTGTGGATCCTGAAAATTTGACACCTGAGGCATTGGCAGAATTCAACAAGGCTCAAGGTGAGTTGTCAAGTGCTCTTGGCAGACTTATGATGATTACAGAGAGCTATCCTGATTTGAAAGCAAGCCAGAATTTCAGCGAACTTCAAGCTCAATTGGAAGGAACTGAAAATCGTATCACTACTGAAAGAATGAAATTCAATGAAGTGGCTAAGGGTTACAATACTTTGATCAGAAAATTCCCAAAAAGTATTATCGCTTCTATCTTCGGATTTGAAAGAAAAGGTTACTTCGAGGCACAAGAGGGTGCTGAGTATGCTCCTAAGGTAGAATTTTAATTAGAAACATCTTATGATTGGTATTAATAAAATAAAGGTGGTAATGGGGCTTCTCATTGCCACCCTTACTCTTTTCATTAGTGTGGAGTTGTCAGCAATTCCACAGCGTCCCGATCCTCCTCGTCTGGTAAATGACTTTGCAGGTATTCTTTCTCAGGAACAAGTGGATGCTCTCGAGCAAAGGCTTGTGGCTTATAACGATACTACCTCCACACAGATTCTTGTGGTGATTGTTCCCGATCTTGAAGGAGAAGAAGCTGGGGCTTATGCTACCCAAATCGGAATCGAATGGGGTGTTGGATCTGAAGAATTTGACAATGGTGCTGTGATTCTGGTAAAACCCAAAAATGAATCGGGTTCGGGAGAGGTGTTCATTGCCATTGGTTATGGTCTGGAAGGTGCTATTCCCGATGCCAGAACTAAAGGTATCATCAATAAAATAATGATTCCCAAATTCATAGAGAACGATTATCACGCAGCTATAGTTGGTGCTTGTGATGCTATTATCAGACTTGCTGATGGTGAAGAGTTTGTCTCAGCAGAAGGGGAGTCTGATGCTACAAGTATTCTGATTTTCGTAGCTGTAATTTTTGGAGGATTGTTCCTTTTGTCGAAACTTTCCAAGAAGAAAGGTGGTTCTTCAGGAAATTCTTCCGGCAGAACAACTTATACTCCCCGTAGAAGATATGATGATGATAATGATACTTTCGGCGGAGGCAGCAGCAACAGTGGTGGATTCGGCGGATTTGGTGGTGGATCCTTTGGTGGTGCCGGTGCCGGTGGCAAATGGTAAAAAGAATTGTATATGAGATATTTAATTTCGTTAATTGTAATATTGTTTTCTTCTGTATCTTTTATTTTCGGACAGGAAATCAGAGATACTGACAAGTGGTTTGACGGTTCTGCGTACTATAGTTCAGAGAAGAGGGGAGATGATGTGTACAGCTTTGTCGGAATTTCCGCTGATGGTACATACGAATTTGCTTTTATGTTGCAAAAGGAGCCACAAAAAGGTAAATATTCCCTTCAGCAGTGTCTTGACGGAGCATTGGTTCCCTTTAGAACTCCTTATGGTACGACTGTGGATTATATTGATCGTGGAACAAATCGTATATTGACTTTTTTGGATAAAGATGGCGATATAACCTGGACTCTTGTCGCTACAAGCAATACTCATCAGGATTGTCTTGCAACCGAGTTTTGGGCTAAATCCCAGCCTTTGGAGAAGATGTGTTCAAATTATATAATGAACACTCATTATCTTTCAGTTTTGTCAAAGAGCCAACTTCAATATATGTTGGAGATTCTTGAAGAGGATATGTCCAAGAATTATGTTGAAATTATAAATATGGGCCTTATAAGGAGTGAATTGGAAGTGCCTGATTTTTTCAGAGTTAATGTTGGTGATATTCAGGCTTTGGCAGAGGCGGGACCAAGAAATGTTGTGACAGTTACCACAGCTGCAGAGTTTATCAATGCTCTGAAGTCCAATACCACGATTTATATCCCTGAGGGTACAAGGATCAATATATCTGAGATTCTCAGAGAAGAGCAATTGTGGAAAAATATTCGTGGCAGAATGCTTGGTTCGCTTCCTTATGATATGGAGGTGACCGATTATAAGGAGCCTGTTCTATTCAGCGAATGGGTGGTTGATGGAAATCAGCTTTCTATTATGAATATGAACAATATCAGTATCATTGCCCAAGGATATGCTTATATCGAGATTGATTCTGCTTATGCTTATGTTTTGAATTTTATCAATTGTCAAAACATTCATCTTGAAGGACTTATTCTTGGTCATACTGTAGAAGGATTCTGCACAGGAGGTGTTGTAGGAACATATAGCTGTAAAGATATATTGCTCCAGAATTGTGACCTGTATGGCTGCGGTGCATACGGTATTGTATCTAGCCGCACTGACAATCTGAATTTGACTTCCACTATAATCAGGGACTGTTCATACGGTATTATGCAGGTGTTTGCTTGTAATGATGTAACTTTCTATGATTGTGATTTCTACAGAAACAGAGAATATACTTTAGTGGAGATTACTTCAGATTGTTCAAATGTTTTGTTTGACGAATGTCGTTTCAGAGAAAATAATGGAGTTCTTTTCAGTCTTGGAATACCCGTCAAAATGCGCTCTTGCCGCATTGTCCACAATGATATGTCCGAATTGGGAAATATCCAGGGCAATATCGAGTTTCTGGACGAAAATACATTTATCCAATTAGGAAGTTATTAGTATGAAGAGATTTTTACTGATTTCATTGTTGGTCGGATTCAGTATGAACCTTTCCGCTCAAACTATTGCCAATTGGTCCAAATGGTTTGATGGAAATGATTTGTATGTCGTGAGTACATTGACCAATGGTGATTTGATATTCAATCCTTCGGGACTGGTAGAGGGCAACCATTATTTCAGTTTGAGAAAGGTTGACAATATCCCCGGAGAATATATTCTGGTTCCTCATAATTATACAGATGATGCCCCTTTCAGGGCTCAATATGGTTGGAGAGTCCAATATATCCGTAAAGAAGGAATGTATTTTCTCAGAGTCCTCAATAACTTTGATGAGACCGTGTGGATTTTGGTACTTACTCCCGATTCTTATGAAAGTTGTAAGGGACAATTACAAGATGCTTTTACTCGCGATGCAGATTGGATGCTGAGCAATTATCTGATGAGTACAACTTATATCAGCAGATTCTCCAAGGATCGTTTGAGGGAGATGATTTCCACTTTGCAAAAAATTTCTCCTCGTTCAATAATTGAGGAAACTAATTTAAGTTTGATTAAAAGTGAGTTGAAGGTGGTAGAGTCGCAAAGAACTCTTCTCAATCCGACCAAATAATCATCTTTCAAGTGGTTAATAGAAAGAGGCTGTTCCCGTTATCGGAATACAGCCTCTTTTTTATTGGTTTCTGAAACTTGTCGGAGATGTTCCGGTGTGTTTCTTGAATAGTGAACTGAAGTATGATACATCATCTATTCCGCATCGGAACGAAATTTCGCTTATAGACAAATCGGTGTTTGTCAGCAACTCTTTTGCTTTATTGATTCTCACCATTACGATATATTCAGTAGTAGTCATACCTGTAATGGCTTTTATCTTTCTGTTAAGTTGGGTTCTGGCAACACTGAATTTGACTCCTAGTTCTGTATAGTCAATAACACCATTCTCTATTTGCTGGTTGATTTCATTGTTCAGTTTTTCCAGGAATGAATGGTCTTTGCTCAAACATTTTCTGGTATTTACAGGAAGTGTTTCATCTGCTTCCGGAGTGTTTTGGCTATTGTCTGTGACAATTGGCAATTTACCATACTCAAATGGGGTTTCCGAGAACAACTGGCGCAGTTTTGCCCTTTGTTCGAGCAGCATATTTACCCTTGTAGAGAGGATATCTCCATCGTAAGGTTTCTCCACGTATGAGTCGGCACCCGATTCCAATCCTTTTATTCTATCTTCTTTGGTAGTCTTGGCTGTCACTATTATGACAGGAATGTGGGACAATAGTTCGGACTCGTGTACTCTCTTACAGAGTTCGTATCCATCGATACCGGGCATCATTACGTCGGTGATAATCAAGTCAGGTACCAATTCTTCCGCTTTTTTCAATCCGCTCTCTCCGTCGTTGGCAAAGAAATAGTTGTATTTGGGACTTAGTTGTCTCATTTGCCAATATGCGACATCGGCTTTATCTTCCACAATAAGGATTTTAGGAGCACTGTCGCTGACTATAATATCCTGATTTACGGCATCGTCATTATTGTTGTACACAATGATGTTCTCGGTGTAGTGTTCAGATGTATCCAAAGGAAGAGTGTTTCTGCCGCCACTGATTATTGGCAGGGTCACGACAAATGAAGAACCTTGGTTTTCTTCACTGAATACTTCGATTGTTCCGTCGAGACTTTCTACTGTTAGTTTTACTAATGAAAGACCTATACCTGTACCGATAAATTCACTGTCATTGTGTGCCTGATAGAATGGTTGGAAAAGGTTCTGTTTCTGTTGTTCGTTAAGACCTTTACCTGTGTCCGTAACGGTTATTTTAAGGTATTTCTTAAAAGCGTTGTTGTTTTCGCTGTAGCAAATATGAATATCCACCTGAGAGTCTCTGTTTGAGAATTTTACTGCATTGGAAATGAGGTTGTGCAAAATTCTGATCAGATATTCAGGAACAAAGTCTGTTGTCAATTTTTCAATGTCTGAAGTGAGCTTTACAGTGACATTCTTTTGAGTTCCAAAGTGTTTGCATCCTGATACGGTCATTGTTATGAACTCGATGATGTCCCCGTTTCTGTAGGTGACTTTCTTGGTGAATTTTGAGTCCATTTTCGAAATTTCCAGAATCTGGTTAATCAGATTGAGGAGGATTTTACCATTGCGGATGATATCAGAAGCATCTTTTTTGAGTTCAATATCTGCTCTTGCATTCTTCAGGACATCGTTTGCTGCAGAAATAATGATGGTAAGGGGAGTTCTGAATTCGTGTGTGATGTTGGTGAAGAAATTGACCCTTGTTTCCTCCATTTCGCGCAAAATCTGGTGGTTCTTGGCACGAAGGCGGATTGTGTAAAGTAGAAAAGCAATAATGACTACAGCCAGACTCAATACCACTATTGTGAGATAGATGCCAAGGATGATTCTGCGGCGCTCGTGGTCGTGTTTGCTTTGCAGTGAATTGAGTTGCAGCGCCATTTTGTCCTTTTCGTATTTTACCCTGATATTTTGCATATGGGTAATGTTTTTCTCGTTGGCGAGCTGTTTGGAGTATTCGCTGCTCTTGCTATATGCCTCCAATGCTTCTGAATGGCGGCGTTGTTTCTTCAGAATCTGGTATTCAAGGTTATATACTTCTGCCAAATGTCCGATGGAGTTTGTCAGGATTGCTTTCTCTTTAGCTTTGGCAAGGTATTCTGTGGATTTGTTCAAATCAGATATAATCATATAGATTCTGGCCATTGAAATACAAGATTCCAACCAATGCCAGGCATCTGAGTTGTTTTCCATCAGTTTGTATCCGTTCTGGTATTGTTCGAGAGCGGCAGTGAAGTTGCCCTCTTTTTCGTGAACTCGCCCAAGATGGGCATAGCAAAGGGATAGTCCCAAATCCGATTTTGCTTTCTGGTTGTGTTCGAGTGATTTATAGTAATAGTAGCGGGCTGAGTCGAGATTTCCGCGTTCTTCGATTATGGCTCCGATGTTTGCGTAGTTGATGGCTTGTCCAAGATCACTTCCAAGTGCTTTTTCTCCTTGCAGCGCGACACGGAAAACACTGTCTGCCACAGTTGAGTTACCGAGGCTCAACTGGACATTTCCTATACCGTTGAGTGAAATGACTTTGTTTTTTATAGCATCATAACTTGTTTTGTCACTGTAAGCATCAGAGTAGGTAAGAGCCTGATAATGGTATGAGGAGGCGTTGTCCAGGATTCCGAGTCTTCTGTAATCGGTACCCATATTGTTAAGTGCCTGGATTATTTGTATTGTGTCAGAATACTTTCTGGCAAGATCCAATCCCCTTTTGTGGTAGTCCAAAGCATCTGAAAAGTTGCTTGAATTTCTCAGACTGTTGCCCAATTCACGACAAACAGCAATCTCAGCATAGTATTGGTCGTTTTTGTGGAATCTCTCCAGTAGGACTATGAGTGAATCAATGTTGTTTTTATTTGCCAGGATTAGTGAGTCTGCCTCCATTTGGAATTTGTGCATCTTTATGGTTGTGGCAGTTTCTTTATTGCTGCAGCTGGTCAGGAATGTGCAGATGATAAAGCAGATGATAAATATGTATGTAGGTAGGTATTTGCTTCTAATGGATACAGGTTTCATACTTATATATAATATATGCAAATTTGAACAAAAGTATTCTATTTCCAGCCAAATACCAAATTATATTAAGCTAAAATCCAAAGATGTCAAAGTAATAAAAAAGGGTTTGACGAACAGACTCATCAAACCCTTTTTGCAAGTTGTTATCTATTTGAGGATTACCAGCCCAATACGTATGCGAAGATAAGTGGAGCAACGATGGTTGCATCAGATTCTACGATAAAGCGAGGAGTGTCTTTTGAAAGTTTTCCCCAAGTGATTTTCTCATTAGGAACTGCACCTGAATAAGAACCGTAAGAAGTGGTAGAGTCTGAAATCTGGCAGAAGTATGACCAAAGTGGAACATCAGGCCATTCAAGGTCTTGAGCCATCATAGGAACTACGCAGATAGGGAAGTCACCTGCTGTACCACCACCGATTTGGAAGAAACCAACGCCTTCGCCACCACAATTTTCAC
>JAZRBT010000006.1:0-3879 GCA_045635245.1 Candidatus Coprenecus sp. | reverse complement strand
GTACTTGTTCTTCAATATTTCAATCAACTTTATTATTCCGATTTACTCTCTCGCTTCTGCCCTTCAGCACTGTTTCTCTCGAAATGGACCGCAAAGATATGGCACTTTTTCTTTACCTCCAAATTTTTTTGCAACTTTTTTAAAAAAAATTTTTGAATTTTTTTGCGGGTTTTTCGTAAGTCATTGACCTACACCACTTTGAAATTTTAAAATTTTTAAGGAAGATTTAATAAAGTTTCACACTTTTCTGCCATAGGAAATCTTCCTTGAAAATTGCCCGGCAAAGATATTCAAATATTTTTAAGTTGCACTACTTATTTTATATAAATAGATTCAAATTTGATTTCTCTGCTTTTTCCATATAGGTAGCAACTCCTGCCACAGAAACTTCATCGAGGAGCTCCTCTCGTTTTACCCCCATCACATCCATCGACATTTGGCAAGCAATAAACTCCACTCCGTTATCCAAGGCTTGCCGGCGGAGTGACTCCAGGGAATCGACACCTTTATTAGCCATCAGGTATCTCATCATTTTAGAACCGATGCCCAGCATATTCAATTTTGACAAAGCGAGCTGTTTTGTATGAGAAGGAAGCATCCAACCAAACATTTTTCCAAAAATATCTTTCTTCACTCTCGGCTTATACTCTTTCTTGATAGCGGCAAGTCCCCAGAATGTAAAGAAAATTGAGACCTTCTTGCCTGTAGCAGCTGCACCATTTGCCAAAATAAAGGTAGCCAAAACCTTATCCAGATCATCGCTGAACATTATAAAAGTTTTTCCGGCCTCACCAGTTGGCACCACTGCCTCACCTTTTGAAATAGAACAATTGGAAGAAGACTTTTCAATAGTCACATAATGGACTCCAGCTTCGCTTTTGTTTTTGACAAACTTGTGTCCTGTGCTGCGACACCAGGCTTGTGCATCTCTGACAAATGCAGCATCAGTCGAACGGACTTCAAGTTGCTGCCCCGGAAGAAGTGCTCCTGCAGCCTGCTTCATTTTCAAGATAGGACCGGGACATTGGAGTCCGCAAGCATCCACTCTGACCACATCATCAGCATAGACTGGAGCCTGACTTTCACACACACATTTTGAAAAATCTCCCCCTTGTGCATCCGGTTTGCAGACAGGTGTGGTAGCTGCAAGAAATGTTCTGATGCCGCCAATAAGATTTCTCACATCCTCAAAACCATTGGCCTTCAGAATATTGGAAGCAAGATATCCTCTTAATCCAACTCCGCAGAAGATATAAACAGGTTTCTCCTTCGGAATTTCTCCCATCTTGTCTCTCAAATCGTCCAATGGGATATTTACAGCTCCGGGAATCGTTCCCAATTCAAATTCTTCCTGAGTTCTAACATCCAAAAGGGTTATTTTGGACAAATCTGCACCTTGTAATTCTCTCCAATATAGTGGAGTCATCTTCCCACTCAATACATTTCCTGCAACATATCCGGAAATGGCTACAGGATCTTTCGCTGACGAGAATGGTGGTGCATAGGCGTGCTCCAGATTTGTCAGTTCATAGACTGTTGCACCTCTTTTTATAGCAAGGGCATATTGATCGATACGCTTATCTATACCATCAAAACCCACTGCTTGCGCACCGTAGAGCCTTCCATCTTCAGGAGAAAATGTGATTTTTATGGTCATCTGCAAAGAACCGGGATAATATCCTGCGTGGGAACCGGAGTGAATTGTCACAGATTTATACGGAATTTCCATCTGCTTCAACCTCTTGGCCGGCAGACCTGTAGAAGCGACAGTCATATCAAACACCTTTGCTACAGATGTCCCTATAGAACCTTCATACTTGTTTTTATTGCCAAAAACCAGATTATCTGCAACAATTCTCGCCTGACGGTTTGCAGGTCCGGCAAGGAAATTCAACCAGGGTTTACCTGTTACCGGATGTGGAAACTCTATCGCATCCCCCACTGCATAAATATTTTCATCGGAAGTTTGCAAATACTCATTTACAAAAATTCCTCTCATCGAGCCAAGCTCCAATCCTGCCTGCTCTGCCAAATAAGTGTTGGCTCTTACCCCAATTGAAAGAATCACAAGATCTGTTTCAATCTGAACACCTGATTTAAAATTGACAACCAGCCTTCCCTTTTCCTTTACGAAAGACTCAACAGCCTCTTCCAAATAGAGTCTGACCCCTTTTTGTTGCAAATGTTGATGCACGTGGGAAGCCATAGAGAAGTCTATAGGGGCCATAACTTGCGGCGCCATCTCTACTACAGAAACCTCTGCCCCACTATGATGCAGATTCTCCGCCATCTCCAATCCGATAAATCCGCCACCGACAATCACAGCACTCTTTACCGAATGTGTATCTAGATAGGATTTGATTTTATCTGTATCATTCACATTCCTCAATGTAAAAATACCTTCCAGATCAATACCTGGCAGAGGAGGACGAACCGGCACTGCCCCTGGAGAAAGGAGCAATTTGTCGTACGACTCGACATACTCCCTGCCATCACTCATTCTGACTTTCACACTCTTGGACTCTCGGTCAATGGATACCACCTCACTATTGATACGGACATCTATATTGAAACGCCTTCCAAATGTTTCGGGAGTCTGAACAAATAAACGCTCCCTGTCTTCTATCACCCCTCCTATATAATAAGGTAAACCACAATTTGCATAAGAGATATACTCTCCTTTTTCAAAAAGAACAATCTGAGCATCTTCTGTATTTCTTCGGATTCTCGCTGCAGCAGTTGCTCCACCAGCCACTCCTCCTACTATTATATATTTTGAATTCATCATTTTATTTTCTTTTATCTTTATTTTCCTTTGGAAACTTTTGCAAACATAAACTATTTTTCCCACAAAACAAAATTTCCATTGGAAATATTTTTCGTCATACAATAATAGGGCCCAAAAAAGCCGCTGTATCATTTTTGGAACAGCGGCTCATTAAATTATAATCTATTTTTAGTCGTGATCATCGTGTTCAACCTCACCGGGAATATTGCTATTGGTCAACAGTACACCATTATACTCTCCGGTTAGTGTCAATAGGAATGAAACGATATCGTCAACTTCCTGCTCGGTAAGTTCTACACCACTTTGATAAATTGCCATATCACGAACAGCCTCGTGCAATGTTTCACGGGTTCCGTCGTGATAGTAAGGCCAGGTATGCTCGACATTTCTCAATCCTGGAACTTTGAAACGGTGACGGTCACGCTCATTGTTTGTTTCTTTGAATCGGCCGTTATCCTCGTGGGTCAATTCAAGACCTCTGTCTGCGAAATAGTGTTTGCGCAATCCCATCAATTCGTATGAAAGGCCTCCCAAATTGGGACCAACGTGACAAGTTGCACAGTCATATTGTTTAAACAACTCATATCCTTTTAGCTCTTGAGCAGTAATGGCTGCATCATCTCCACGAAGCCATTTATCAAAACGTGAGTTAGGAGTTACCAATGTGCGTTCAAACTGTTCAATTGCATCGGTAAGGGTCGCCTCGGTCATTCCCTCTGGATAGAACTTTTTAAAATTCTTCATAAATTCTTTATCCTTATGGAATTTGGCAATAATCTGGTCAAAAGATTCTGAAGCCATCTCTACAGGATTCAATGGAGGACCAGCGGCTTGTTGTGCAAGAGTTGTGGCACGACCATCCCAGAATTGTACGAAGTTATATACTGCATTGAATACTGTAGGAGCATTTACTCCACCAAACTGATCATTCACTCCGTGTGAATATCTGTGGTTATCAACACCGGCAGTAGCGATTGAGTGACAAGTGGCACAAGAGACTGTATTATCCACAGAAAGTCTGGTATCGTGGAAAAGAGCATAGCCTAATAATGCTTTATCAGGATCATAATCCAATTTTAGATCAATTGGAC
>JAZRBT010000005.1:0-16460 GCA_045635245.1 Candidatus Coprenecus sp. | reverse complement strand
GTTCCTCTGAGGCAGATAGCATATATGGCATATCGACCGCATCGGAAGCCTTCACAGGCAATTGGGCCGGAGCACTCGGATAAGAAATATCCTCTCCTACAATCATTGAACGAAGATGTCCCACCTCTGTTCTGAGCTGATCGACCTCCTCGCGGAGAGAGAATAACATTTTCAACAAAATATCCCTATCGGAAATCGATCCGTCCAAGCCCGAATCGGCATAGCGCATAGGGAGAGTGGTCGGTCCGTCGCTGGGAAGATATTTCACAATAGCCTGAGCCGAAATCAACCTTTCCCTTTCCAATACCGAGATTTGCTCAGTGACATTTTTTAATTGTCTGACATTGCCGGGCCATCTGTAAGACTCCAGAACTGACACAGCATCAGGGGTCAATTTTACTACCGGCATCCTGTTCATATCTGCAAAATCAAGGGCAAACTTCCTGAATAGCAAGTGAATATCACCCTTTCTCTCCCTCAACGGGGGAACATAAATTGGAACAGCATTCAGACGATAGTACAAATCCTCACGGAATTTTCCGGTAGAAATAGCGTGCTGGAAATTGACATTTGTCGCAGCAATCACCCTTACATTGGTCTTTTGAATCTTGGAAGAACCCACCCGTATGAACTCTCCTGACTCGAGAACCCTCAAAAGGCGCACCTGCGTCTGAAGGGGAAGTTCTCCCACCTCATCGAGAAAAATGGTTCCGCCGTCAGCTACCTCAAAATACCCTTTGCGGGACTCATTTGCTCCGGTAAAAGAACCCTTTTCGTGTCCGAAAAGTTCAGACTCGATGGTTCCTTCGGGAATAGCACCGCAGTTTATCGCAATATAAGCATTGTGCTTACGGGGGCTATAACTATGAATTATCTTGGGAATGACCTCTTTTCCTACTCCACTCTCACCTGTTATCAGAACAGAAAGATTTGTGCCCGATATTTGCAAGGCAGTATCCAGGGCATTATTTAGTTTTGGGTCATCTCCAATGATTCCGAATCTATTTTTTACCTCACGCAGTTTCATATCATTGCAAAGTTATCAATTTTTTACAAGTAATATCAAAATATTCTTATATTTGCGATTACATTGAAAAAAACTGACAATTAACAAACTAATTTAATAATTGAAGAAAAATGAAAAAATTAATCAACGTGTTAATGATTGCTATGGTTGGTATTTTCTTCCAATCTTGTGGTAATCCTAAAAAAATGGCTGAACGCGCAGACGAAGTTTCTGTAAGTTGCACCCCTGAAGTTCTTGAAGTTGTTGCTAACAACATCAAAACCAACGTAACCGTTACATTCCCTGCAGATTTCTTCCATCCTAAAGCGATCGTTGAAGTTATCCCTGCTATCGTTTACAATGGCGGTGAATCACTTTTGGATCCTATTATGCTTCAAGGTGAAGACGTTACTGAGAACTACCAAACAATTCCTGAGGCTGGTACAACCATCAGCAAATCTCTTGAATTCGAATATGTTCCCGGAATGGAAAAATCTCACTTGGAATTGAGAATGACCGTTATCTACAAAGAAGACAGAATTCCTTTCGTAGAACCTTATAAACTTGCTGACGGTGCTAACACCACTTATATGCTTGTTAAACAAAACGGAACTTTGGCTTATGCTCCAGATGCATACCAAGCTGTTATTCCTGAACAAAACGAAGCTCAAATCCTTTATTTGATCAACAGCTCAAATGTTCGTTCATCTCAACTTAAGAGCGAGCAAATCAAAGCTTTCCAAGAATTCCTTGTAAACATCAAAGCTGACGAGCGCAGACAAATCGTAAACACCGAGATCGTTGCTTACGCTTCACCTGACGGAAAAGAAGATTTCAATGCTTCACTTTCTGAAAAACGTGCCAAATCAGCTACCGATGCATTCAACAAAAAAATCAACAACAAAAAAGTTGCTATCGAAACTAAAGTTGATTCAAGAAACATCGAAGAAGACTGGCAAGGTTTCAGCGAATTGGTTTCTAACTCAAACATCGAAGGTAAAGAACTTATCCTTCGCGTTCTTGAAATGTACAGCGACCCTGCAGTTCGTGAAAAAGAAATCAAGAATATGTCTCAAGTTTACACAACTCTTAAGAAAGACATCCTTCCTGAACTTCGTCGTGCAAGATTTATCGCTAACATCGAGTTCACAAACTACACCAACGAAGAACTTGTAGCTCTTGTTAACGAAAACATCGAAATTCTTGATGAAGAAGCATTGCTTCGCGCAGCTACCCTTCTTAAAGAGAATGATGCCAAACTTACCATCTACAACAAAGCAATTGAGAAATTCAACAGCGACAGAGCTATCATCAACAAAGCAGTCGTTCTTCTTAATATGAACAACATCGCTGAAGCTACTTCAGTTCTTGCTCAAACAGCTGACAAAAACTGCCCTTACTACCAAAATACTCTTGGTGTAATCGCTCTTCGCAATGGTGACCTTGCACAAGCTGAAGCTGCATTTGCTAAAGCTAACATCTGCGCTGCAAAAGCTAACCTTGGTGTTATCAACATCCTTAAAGGTCAATACGCTGCAGCTCTTGAAATGCTAAAAGGAAGCAACTCTTTCAACGAAGCTCTTGCTAACATCCTTACAAACAACTTGGATGCAGCTGCTAACATCTTGAAAGATGCTAAATGCCCTTGCAAAAACTACCTTAAAGCTATCATCGCTGCACGTCAAGGTAAAGCAGAAGAAGCTAGAGCAGCTATCGAAGTTGCAAGCTCAGACGAAAAACTTGCTGAACGCGCACAAAATGATATCGAATTTGCAAAAGTTCGCTAATCAATTTATAGCATAAAATTCTGACCGGGTCAATTCATTTTGATCCGGTCTTTTTTTATACATAAGAGATTACAAAAAAGGCGTCACCATCTCGGGCAACGCCTTCAAATATCTTTTTAAGAAAGGGTTAATCCAATTTCAATACCGCCATAAATGCCGATTGTGGAACTTCCACATTACCTACCTGGCGCATACGTTTCTTTCCTTTCTTCTGCTTTTCGAGCAACTTTCTCTTACGGGAAATGTCACCACCATAACATTTTGCAAGGACATCCTTACGTACCGCCTTAACAGTCTCACGTGCGATAATCTTCGCTCCGATAGCTGCCTGAATAGCGATTTCAAATTGCTGACGAGGTATCAGATCTTTAAGTTTCTCACACATTCTGCGACCGAAGTCGTAAGCCTTATCCCTGTGAATCAACGAAGAAAGAGCATCGACCTGTTCACCATTGAGAAGAATGTCGAGTTTGACCAACTCTGCTCTCTGATAGCCGATAATATGGTAGTCGAAAGAGGCGTAACCTCTCGAAATAGATTTCAATTTGTCGTAGAAGTCGAATACAATCTCTGCAAGAGGCATATCGTAATTGAGTTCCACACGATCTGCTGTCAAGAAATGCTGTCCTTTCAAAACACCACGTTTCTCCAGACACAATTTCATAATCTGTCCGAAATACTCACTCTTTGAGATAATCTGAGCTCTGATATAAGGCTCTTCGATGTAATCGATGGTAGTCTGTACAGGGAGCCCTGACGGGTTGTGGACATCCACTACCTCTCCTTGGGTTGTATATACCTTATATGATACGTTGGGCACAGTGGTGATAACATCCATATCGAACTCTCTGTAAAGGCGCTCCTGCATAATCTCCAGGTGCAACAATCCAAGGAATCCGCAACGGAAACCAAATCCGAGTGCCAATGATGACTCCGGTTCAAATACCAAAGAGGCATCGTTCAGTTTCAATTTTTCCAAAGAGGCACGAAGGTCTTCATACTCGTCTGTCTCCACTGGATAGACACCGGCGAAGAGCATCGGTTTCACCTCCTCAAAACCTGCAATAGACTCAGCGCAAGGATTTTCAACGTGGGTAATGGTATCCCCCACTTTCACCTCAACTGCCGACTTGATACCCGAAATGATATATCCCACATCACCTGTGGAAACTTCATCTTTGGGGCACATTCCCAGTCTGAGCGAACCGATTTCATCAGCTTCGTACTCCCTTCCGGTATTGAAGAATTTGACTTTATCCCCTTTTCTGAGGGAGCCGTTCAACACTTTGAAGTATGCGATAATTCCTCTGAATGGATTGAATACCGAGTCAAAAATCAAAGCCTGAAGAGGGGCTTTGGGATCTCCCTCGGGGGCAGGGAATTTCTCAATGATAGCGTTGAGAATCGCCTCGATACCTACACCTGTCTTGGCACTTGCCAGGAGGATATCTTCCTGCTTGCAGCCGATAAGGTCGATAATCTGGTCGCTCACAACATCCACCATTGCGGCATCCATATCGATTTTGTTCAGTACGGGTATAATCTCCAAATCGTTGTTGATTGCAAGATAAAGGTTCGAAATGGTCTGAGCCTGAATACCTTGAGAGGCATCCACCACAAGCAGAGCTCCCTCGCAGGAAGCAATCGCACGAGAGACCTCATAAGAAAAGTCCACGTGACCCGGGGTATCGATAAGATTCAACACATAATCCTCACCCTTGTAATTATACACCATCTGAATGGCGTGACTCTTAATGGTGATACCTTTCTCTTTCTCCAAATCCATCGAGTCGAGGACCTGGTTTTCCATCTCCCTTTCACTCAAAGTCTTGGTAAATTCCAACAATCTGTCAGCCAAAGTACTTTTACCGTGGTCAATATGGGCTATTATACAAAAATTGCGAATATTTTTCATTTGCATCATAAATATTCGGCAAAGATACATTTCTTTTGATTTTCTTCAAATTCATAGTATATTAGCACGATATAAACTTTTAAGCATTATGACCAATATAGAATCTCTAACATCTGTTGCATCCCAAGTAAGAAGGGATATAATCCGTATGGTATCTCAAGCAGGCTCAGGTCACCCTGGTGGATCTATGAGTAGTGCCGATTTTGTTACAGCTCTTTTCTTTGATGTAATGAAACACTCTCCAGAGAATTGGAGCCGTGACGGAAAAGGAAACGATATGTTCTTCCTCTCAATCGGTCACGTTTCTCCATTGTTTTATAGTGT
Source organism: Candidatus Coprenecus sp. (assembly GCA_045635245.1). Taxonomy (GTDB): domain Bacteria; phylum Bacteroidota; class Bacteroidia; order Bacteroidales; family UBA932; genus Coprenecus. Next base: position 11,428 of record JAZRBT010000005.1, on the reverse strand, counting down.
ATTGAGCCGCAGCGGTTATTTCCCAATCGACGAAATGGCACAATTCAGACACTATGGTTCACGCCTTCAAGGTCACCCTTGTACAGAAAAAGGACTTCCCGGAGTATATATGCCTTCAGGTTCTCTTGGACAAGGTTTGTCAGTAGCGTGCGGTGCTGCATTGGGCAAAAAATTGGAAAAAGATGACAGATATGTCTATGTATTACTCGGTGACGGAGAGACCGAAGAGGGACAAATCTGGGAAGCAGCAATGTTTGCAGCACATCATAAAATCGACAACCTTATCGCTATTACCGACTGGAACGGACAACAAATCGACGGTCAGGTCGAATCAGTTATGGGACTTGGCGATTTGAAAGCAAAATGGGAAGCTTTCGGATGGAGTGTAATTGTAGCAGACGGCCACAATATGGCAGAAATTTTGAATACATATAAAGAAGCACACAAGCTCTCAAACAATGGCAAACCTGTAATGATTCTTTTCCGTACAGATATGGGCCACGGCGTTGATTTTATGTCAGGTACACATAAATGGCACGGTAAAGCTCCTTCAGCAGAACAAGCAGAACAGGCACTTGCACAATTGGAAGAGACCTTGGGCGATTTTAAACTTTAAAATCATTCTTTATATGAACAAATGCATTAAAATACTAATTCTATTTGCGGCAACTGCTCTTCTTACCCAGAGTTGCTCCTTGTATCAGGACAATTCGGAAACGATATTGCAGAATGTCTCTCTTGCGCAGAAGTCTCCCGAGGCTGACTTTTCGCAATTCAGGACATACTCTATCACCGATTCTATCCTGTACATCAGCGACCAGAAGAAACATAGAACAGACAATGCCTTTGTTCAGAATATATTGAGCGGTATCTCAGCCAATATGGACAAACTCGGATACCAGAAAGTGCAGAACTCGGAACCTTGCGACCTGCTTATTGACGTTTCATATATTCTGACAGCGACCACTGTTTACTACGACCCTTACTACTATTGGGGTTGGGACTACTGGTGGTGGTGGGACGGATATTATCCCTACTACCCCTATTACCCTTATCCTATGCCGGTAGAGTACACCTCTTATTATACAGGCAATGTCATCATCGCACTTGTAGATATGACAAATCCTGATAAGAACTTCCCTATCGTATGGCACGGTGTCGTAAGAAGTCTCATCAGCGGAAGCAACTCTGTTGAAGATATCAACAATGCTATAGATGAATGCTTTACAATATTACCTCCTAAAAACTAATCATTTAAAACGACTATTATGATGAAGAAGATATTTTGTACAGCAATACTCTCTATGCTTTGTGTTTTCGCAGGCTTTGCCCAGACACAGGAGAACGACCCTTTCGCAGACTACACACCTAAAGAGAAGGTGCGTCACTCATACGAGCAGATTTACAGTTTCAACTGGCTGTCATCATTGCCACTTGGCTCATCTGCCGACTACATTTCAAGCTTCTCGCCCAAGGGTTTCAGCTTTAACTTCAGCTACTTTTTCACATCAAATCTCGGTGTAGGAGTAGATTTCGGCTGGAGTTACAACTCGAAATTCATTCCACGAGAAGTTTACAGACCCGATGAAAATACTGCCATTGCAGCAGCAACCAACAGACATTCGGACATTTTCCCCATCAAAGCACAATTCAAATATATGATCAATCCCAAAAGTGCAGTGAAAGTTTATGCTTCTGCAGGTATTGGCGGATTGCGCTACGGAGAAGAGACCCACGTTCAGGATTTGAGCATCAGCGACCACTCCTGGGGATTCCTTATGAGCCCTGAGATTGGCATAATCGTTCCTTTCGGAAAAGATGCCACCTACGGACTGAATGCCAATGCAGGTATCAATTGGGCTACAAACAATTTCTTTAACTTATATTTTAATCTCGGACTTTACATCGGTATTTATTAATATGGAATCAAACAAATTTGTCAATAGGGGTAACAAAGATACCCGTTCAGGTTTTGGAGCAGGTCTAACCGAGCTCGGAAGAACAAATCCAAAAGTTGTAGCATTTTGTGCAGACCTTATCGGCTCACTTAAAATGGATGACTTTGTAAAAGAGAATCCCGAAAGATTCTTTCAATGTGGTATTCAAGAGGCTAATATGGTCGGTGCGGCTGCAGGTATGGCACTTAATGGATTGATTCCTTTCGTGGGATCATTCGCAAACTTTGTGACCACCCGCGTTCTTGACCAGGTACGCCAATGTGTTGCATACGGAAATACAAATGTAAAAATCGCTGCATCTCACGCAGGTATCACCCTTGGTGAAGATGGTGCAACACACCAGGTTATGGAAGACATCGGACTTATGAGAATGTTGCCTAACCTTGTGGTTTTGAATCCTTGCGACTTCGCTCAGACCAAAGCTGCGACTATCGCTGCTGCAAAATACAATGGCCCCGTTTACATCAGATTCGGACGCCCTTCAGTTCCTAACTTCACCCCTGAAGATCAGGAATTTGAAATTGGAAAAGCACTTAAGATGATCGACGGTAACGATGTTACCATCTTCGCTACCGGACACCTGGTTTGGGAAGCTATCGTTGCTGCTGAGAAATTGGCAGAAGAGGGAATCAGTGCTGAAGTTATCGACATCCACACCATCAAACCTTTGGATACCAAAGCAGTTCTTGAGTCGGCAGCAAAAACCAAAGCTGTGGTAACTGCTGAAGAACATCTGATTGCAGGCGGTATGGGAGAACTTATCGCAGGACTATTCAGCAGAAACACTCCATATCCTGTTGAGTTTGTTGCAGTGGACGACCGTTTCGGACAAAGCGGAACTCCTGCCCGATTGATGAAAGAGTATGGCTTGGACAGCGAAAATATCGTAGCTGCTGCCAAGAGAGCAATTGCCAGAAAATAGATGTTGGAAGACAAGGAGATATTGGAATCATACCAGATTGAAGGCAAACAGGATTATGCCTTCAATCTGATTATGCGCAAATACTCTGAACGTCTTTACAGGCACATCATCAAGATGGTCAACAACCACGATGATGCCGATGATATATTACAAAACACCTTTATTAAAGTTTGGAGATACTTGCCCGACTTCCGGGAAGACTCCAAACTTTTTACTTGGTTATACCGCATAGCCACAAATGAGGCCCTCACATTTCTGAAAAAGGAGAGTATCAAAAGGTTTTTCCTTATCTCCTCCTCCGAGGCACCCTCGAACCACCCCGGTGGAAATGACCCTTTCTTCAATGGGGACCAGATCCAACTCAAATTACAGCAAGCCATCCGCAAACTCCCTCCAAAACAGAGGGCTGTCTTCAACTTGAAGTATTTTGAAGAACTCAAGTATGAAGAGATTGCCGAAATTCTCGGCGGCACAGTTGGCTCACTGAAAGCCTCTTATCATCACGCTCACACAAAAATTGAGCAATTTTTAAAAGAAAACAATTAATCCTTTTTCACTTTCTATAGTCTAATGGGTATGAATTTGAATAATGAACATCTTAGGAAAGATCCCTACTCGGTTCCTCAAAGTTACATAGACTCTGTGGAAGAGAGAGTTAGAGCATCTGTTCGTGCAAAAGAGGAAAATACGCCCAAGATATTTCTTTGGCTTAAACCTGCCTTTATGCTCGCATCGATGTTTCTGCTTATCGGCTCTTTAGGATATATTGCTTCAAATATCACCGACAAATACACTATGGAACACTCTGTCGAGGATGATTTCCTCGCTCTGATAGAAGAGGGTTATTTGAAAAGCAACTTTATAGACTCCTACTACGAGGATCTCGACATCAGTTCCTCTTTTGAACAGTCTGTCGAGAACAATATTGACAGCGAACGCATAAATGATTTATTCGAGAGCACTATGACCCCTGAGGAAGTGCTTTATTATATGGAAATTGAAAACAAATATTAAAGATATGAACATTAGAACACTGACAAGAATATTTATAGCTGCTATTTTTTTATCATTACAGACAACAGGTCATACAGCCTGGGCTAAAGACCTTTGTTCAGACGAAAATGTTCAGAACCATTGTACCTCGACCGACAAAGACAGATGGGAAGAAATCGAGAGTGCAAAAATTGCATTTTTCACCACATATATAGGAATAACCCCCGAAGAGGCACAAACTTTCTGGCCCATTTACAATAATTACAGCAAGGAGAGCCGCGAACTGCACAAAGCGACTATGATGAGCCTTAAAGCCATCAAAGACCTTTCTGAAAAGGGTAAATTCTCAGATGTCGAGATGAAAAAACTTATCAAGGAATATCTTGACAACTTTGAGAAAGAGGGGGAACACAACAAATTGTACATAGAGGAATTTTACAAAATCCTTCCCGTTGGCAAGGTGGCTAAAATATTTTTGGCAGAGGAAGAATTCCGCATCAAGATGATCAAGATGTGGAGAAAAAATGAAGATAAGGAGAAGTCTGCAAATAATCCGGTTGCCAAATGATAACTGCCCAATCCATCACCAAGAAATATGGTTCGCTGGAAGTCCTCAAAGGGATAGACTTCTGCGCCAATGAAAAAGAGATTATTTCGATTGTAGGGGCAAGTGGAGCAGGAAAATCCACATTGCTTCAGATATTGGGTTCACTTTCGCGTCCCGACAGTGGAAAAGTTCTCATAGACAACACCGATATATTCTCACTTTCTGCCGACAAACTCTCCGATTTCAGAAACAGGCACATCGGATTTGTTTTTCAATTCCATCATCTTCTACCCGAATTTACAGCATTAGAAAATGTGATGATTCCGGCATTAATTGCCAAATCGCCAACTTCTGTGGCGAGAAATCGTGCCATCGATATTTTAAAGAGTGTCGGACTCGGAGAGAGACTCCACCACAAACCCTCAGAACTTTCAGGAGGGGAACAACAAAGGGTAGCCATAGCTAGAGCCATAATTAACAACCCTTCAGTAATTTTTGCAGACGAACCTTCCGGCAATCTTGACAGCCAGACCAAACAGGAAATTCATCGTCTGTTCTTCGATTTGAGAGACCTTTATGGACAAACAATTATTATCGTTACCCACGATAATGAGCTCGCTGCTATGTCTGACAAGACATTAAAAATGAAAGATGGTCTCTTCATTTGATTGCCAATCATTTGGATTAGTAATCTTCTTTTTTTATCTTTGTAAGATATTGAAAATATTATTTTAATACTAATTATATATGAAAACCTACCAGACAGGAAACATTAGAAATGTTGTGCTTCTGGGAAGTTCCAAATCAGGAAAAACCACTTTGTCGGAAGCGATGATGTTTGAAGGCAAAGTTATTGACCGCAGAGGAACAATCGAAGCTAAAAACACTATCAGTGACAACACTGAAATCGAACAACTAAACCAACGTTCAATCTACTCTACTCCTCTATATACAGAGTTCTTGGACAACAAATTCAATATTATGGATACCCCCGGTGCAGATGACTTCATCGGTGGTGTTATCTCATCTTTCAAAGTATCTGACGCAGGTATCTTGTTGGTAAATGCACAACAAGGCGTTGAGGTTGGTACAGAAATCTTCGTAAGATACGCTGAAGAGCACAAAAAACCTCTTGTAGTTGCCATCAACCAACTTGATGCTGAAAAGGCTAACTACGAAAATACCGTTGAAACTCTAAAACAATCATTCGGTAAGAAAATCGCTCTTATCCAATTCCCTGTTGCAACAGGTGCAGGTTTCGACTCTTTCGTTGACGTATTGAGAATGAAATTGTACACATTCAAAGATGAAAACGGAACACGCGTTGAGTCAGAAATTCCTGAAAGTTTGATGGATCAAACCAACGAACTTAGAGCTGCCCTTGTAGAAGTTGCTGCTGAAAGTACAGAGGAATTGATGGAAAAATACTTCGCAGAAGGAGAACTTCCTTTCGAAGATATGATCAAAGGTCTTAACATCGGTTTCCTTAAAGGTCAGATTATGCCTACTTTCTGTCTTTCTGCCAAGAAAGATATCGGCGTAAAACGTCTTATGGAATTCGTTATCAATGTTGCTCCATCTCCTGCAGACCGCAACGAAAAAACCAAAGATGGTCAGGAAATCCCTTGCGATGCTAATGGCCCTACAACCATCTTCATCTACAGAAACGCTTTGGAACAACACCTTGGTGACGTTTCTTACTTCAAAGTTATCTCTGGTAAACTTACCGAAGGTCAAGACTTGATCAACCCTGAAAACGGTAACAAAGAGAGAATCTCTGCTATCTACGCTGTTGCAGGTAAGAAGAGAGAGAAAGTTTCTGAAATGGTAGCCGGTGATATCGGATGTACCGTGAAACTAAAATATGCCAAATCTAACCAGACACTTTGTGCTCCCGGTAGCGAAATCGTAGTAGCTCCTATCGTTTACCCTCAAGCCAAATTCCGCACAGCGATTAAAGCTGTTGATGAAAAAGATGAGGAAAAATTGGGTGAAATCCTTAACAAAGCAGCCGGAGAAGACCCTACATACATCGTTCACTACGCTAAAGAACTTAAGCAAACCATCCTTAGCGGTCAGGGTGAGCAACACATCAACATTCTTAAATGGCAAATCAACAATATCCATAAACTTGATATTGAATTCCTTGCTCCTCGTATCTCTTACAGAGAGACCATCACCAAAGTGGCAACAGCTTCATACCGTCACAAAAAACAATCAGGTGGTGCCGGACAATTCGGTGAAGTTCACTTGTTGTTGGAACCTTTCGTAGAAGGTGCTCCTCAAAACAACAGATTCAAAGTGGATGGCAAAGAAATGGTTCTTAATATCAAAGGTAAAGAAGAGTACACTATGGACTGGGGTGGTAAACTTGAATACTACAACTGTATCGTAGGTGGTGCTATCGACGCACGCTTTATGCCTGCTATCCTTAAAGGTATTATGGAGAAAATGGAAGAAGGTCCTCTTACAGGTTCATACGCTCGTGATATCAGAGTTTATGTATATGACGGTAAGATGCACCCCGTTGACTCAAACGAAATCTCATTCAAACTTGCAGCCCGCAATGCTTTCAAAGAAGCCTTCAGAGGTGCTGGTCCAAAGATTATGGAACCTATGTGCAACATCGAGATTATGGTTCCCGGTGAATATATGGGTGATGTAATGTCAGACCTACAAGGAAGACGCGCAATGATTGAAGGTATGAGCAGTGTCAAAGGTTTTGAAGTTCTTAAAGCAAGAGTTCCACTTGCAGAACTTTACAAATACTCTACTACACTAAGTTCACTTACTTCAGGTCGTGCATCATTCACAATGGAGATGGCGGAATACCAACAAGTTCCTTCGGATGTGCAAGACAAATTGCTTAAAGCATACCAAGAAGAAGAAAAAGACGAATAGTCATCACGATAAAAAGAGTTGGTTATATCTACCAACTCTTTTTTTTTTACCACTTGTCGCGCACAGGATGGTTTCTAAAGCGGGTAGGCACTTTTAATGATGCTGGTTTTCAAGCACTTAGAAATATATAAAAATATTTCTTTGATATATTATCCAAAATACCTACTTTTAGACATTAAATGTTATAATAATTTTTATAGTTCCATTTTAAATCATAAGTAAAATTATGGATAACAAAGCGATTAAACAAAGAATTGAAAGACGCCGTAAGGAATTAGCACTATCGCAATCTGAGATTGCCAAGATCCTTGATATTTCTCAAACGGCTTATCACAAAATTGAGAAAGGTGACACAGCTCTTGTAAGTGACAGAGTTGAGCAATTGTCACAAATTCTGAAAATGTCTGAAGAGGAATTGATTTTCGGATACCAAATCAAAACCACTCTTTCTGAGAGCACATCTCTTCTTGAAGAGAAAGACAGACGTATTGCAGAATTGGAAGATATCATCACTGACAAATCAAGAATTATCCAATTGCTATTGGACAAAATGGGAACAAAGTAGCAGATAAACTATGCTACTTCCTTTCCTAAAAGAAAATTGTATAGAGGTAGGCTGCGATGAAGCGGGCAGAGGTTGTCTTGCCGGACCTGTCTTCGCCGCAGCTGTTATTCTTCCCGAAAACATCACCATTGAATCTCTGAACGACTCGAAACAGTGCTCAGAGAAACTTCGTTTGCGACTTCGCGAAATAATCGAAAAAGAGGCGCTCTATTATTCAGTCATAGCCGTTTCGCCCCAGGAGATAGACTCCATAAATATTCTGAACGCATCTATTGTCGGAATGCAACGTGCCATCGATTCTTTGGGCATCACTCCGGAACATATCATCATTGACGGAAACAAATTCAAGCCATTTATCAAAGATGGAAAAATCATCCCCCACCAATGTGTGGTCAAGGGAGATTCAAAGTATTGTTCGATAGCCGCTGCATCGATTCTGGCAAAGACCTACAGGGACGAATATATGAGAGAACTTGCCAAAGAGTTTCCCCAATACGGATGGGAGAAAAATTGCGGATATCCGACAAAAGAACATCGTGAGGCAATTCTCAAATATGGAATAACCCCACATCACCGTCAGAGCTACAAACTCCTTCCCGACCCTGTTTTATTCTGATTAACAACGCTTTCCTAAAGTAAAGACAAAAGCAAGACCTCCACTCTGTATAGACTCCACACGAATCTCACCAGAATGGAGCAATACCGCATTTTTTACAATGGAAAGTCCCAGACCTGTGCCGCCCAATTTGCGGCTTCTCCCCTTATCGACTCTGTAAAACCTTTCAAAAAGCATTGGAAGATGTTTTGAATCCACACCGACTCCATTATCCCTGACTGTAAAAGTATATGTATCGCTGTCCGAGGAGAGCAGCACCACATCTACTCTTGTAGCCTGCGAATATTGGAGAGCATTCTCGAGCAAATTATGGAACACCGACTGGAGCAAAGCCCTGTTCCCCATTATCATCATATCCTCTGGGAAATCGCACACGATAGTGCAGCCATCCTTATGAAGTGTATTTTCTATATCGCTGACCACATCTGCTATCAGCTCTGAAAGCGAACACTCCTCTTTTTCAATTTGTTCCGGAGCCTCCTCTATGCGGGTTATGGTTGACAAATCATTGAGCAATTCTGTAAGTCTTCCCGACTGGCCATAAGCCCTTTCGACAAAGTAGAGAATCTGCTCCTTATCCATATCCTTATTGGAGAGGATTGTTTCGAGATAACCGTTGACAGAACTTACCGGAGTTTTCAACTCGTGACTTATATTCTGGGTCAGCTGTTTCTTGCGCCTGATATTCTCCTGAGCATCCATCACCACCTTCTCCCGTTGAAGAGATACCGAATCTTTGAATATCCTGTTACGATTATACGACTGTACGAGTCGGGTGAGCAATCTTCCCAACTTATCATCTGCAAATTGTCCAAATTCCTTTCCCACAGGAGTCCCTTTCTCGGCAAGATATACAAACTCCTCCAACATTGAGAGATTCTTTTTTCTATTTCCAAACCACCACATAGGCACTATTTTTTAAATGTCAAAACCATATCCGTATCCCTGCCTTGTTACAATATACTTGCCATACTCTCCGATTTTTTTCCGCAAACGTGTAATGTTTACATCAATTGTCCTGTCAAAGACCATTGTCTCATCGCTCCAGATACACCTGATAATCTCCTCTCGGGTGAGTACTCTGCCCCTGTTTTTAAGGAATAGAATCAGTAATCCGAACTCCTTTTTGGTCAGGGAGACCTCCTCAGAGCCGATTGAGCATTTATATTTGGTCATATCGACCACAAGCTGTTCGAAAGAGAGTATTTCCGAAGAGGACTCGGACTCAGAGGGAACTGAGGGTGTAGTTGCTGCAAGTCCTTGGGAATAAGAATAGCGGCGCAGGACACTCTTGACCCTGGCAATTACCTCTTTTACAGAGAACGGTTTGGAAATATAATCGTCTGCCCCGATATCGAGCCCCGAGACTTTACTTTCCTCTGAGTCTTTGGCAGAACAGAAGATTATAGGAACAGAGGCTGTCTGAGGGTTTTCTTTGAGGATTCTGGCCATTTTAAAGCCACTCATCTGACCCATCATAACATCGAGAAGGATCAGATCAAAAACAGAAAGGTCGAGCTCAAGCGCCTCTTCCGCACTATGAGTCACGACCGTCTGATATCCCGATGCTTCAAGATTAAATTGAAGTATCTCGCATATTGACTCTTCGTCGTCGACTATCAAAATTCTCTGTTTCATATCGACTACGAAGATAGCAATTTAAACTATTTGATAGAATACAATTTATAATATGCCCTCAACAAATGTTTCAATGAATCTCCCACCTGCTGGCTCTCCTGAAGCACAGTCTGGTAAAGCATATATGTACTGATGTTCGCATTGCCTGTATCACCTCTGAATTTGAGAAGATTCTCATCCAATTTTTCAGTGATAGAAGATTTGAAGGTCGAAATTTCTCTGATAATAGCAGCAGGACTGTCTGTATTTCCATTTTTGAGAGAGAGAGAATATTGTTTTCCTTTTTCCAAAAGGGCAGCCAACGACTCTCTGACGATAAGCAACTCCTCGCGGCACTCCTGTGGAAGTGGATTGAAATTGTTTTCAATATGATCTTTGCAAGGCTCTACCACACGTTTGAGGGCATACATCATCTGAATAGTATTGTTTGCAGAGATATGGAACCAGGTGTTCGCCTGAATAGAGACCATAGGATCACATTTTTTCAGAGCAATAATCTCTTTTCTGCGGGTGGTCTTGAAGTAGAGCATCTGCGAAGCAAGTGAGCCCTGCAATTTTCTGAAACCTCTTCTGTTTTCACTCAAAAGGGCCTCAATGAATTGATTATAAGTCTCTGAAGTATATTCCAACTGACGAACGATATTCTTCTCAACGTGTTGTTTCATCAAAGTCCAAACCTTTTGAGAATCATCAGTGCTGACAATTTCCGAGAAAATGTCGTCCTCTTTCTGTTCTGTTTTATCCTTGAATTTCAAGTTGCTTCTGACAATCATAATCAATGCTGCCACCGACAGAAGAACCATTACAACTGCGCCACCATAATACATTGCCAGAGTGACAATGAAACAGAATATGAATGCCGCAACTGCTGTGAGCAACCAGCCTCCGATTACCGAAATCATACCTGTCACTCTGAATACTGCACTCTCTCTGCTCCACGCACGGTCTGCAAGAGAGGAACCCATTGCCACCATAAATGTTACAAAAGTGGTCGAAAGGGGTAGTTTCAATGAAGTTCCAAGGGCAATAAGCATTGCTGCCATCACAAGGTTCACAGCAGCTCTGAGTTGGTCAAATGCTGCACCCTCCTCAAGAATAATCTCATCTTTGTTGAATCTCGAATCTACCCATCTCTTAACCGGCGCAGGGGTAACTTTCAAGAACCAGTTTGCCATTGAACTGCTCACCTGAACCAATCTGCGAGCTACTCCGCTCGAGCCGAACATCTCATCTGAATCATCTTGTTTGGAGAGATTTACAGAGGTCTGGATAACATTCTTCGCCTTTT
>JAZRBT010000004.1:0-5654 GCA_045635245.1 Candidatus Coprenecus sp. | reverse complement strand
CTATCGCTTCTCCTTTACCCATATGAAGGAATGTTTCGTATGTCAGGGTTGCGGCATTAAGGCTTGGGAAGATAAGTGTATTAACATCTTTTCCGTTGAGTTTGTTGAATGGATAGATGCGGTCTCTTTTTTCTTTGTTGAGGGCAATATCCACTTGCATTTCTCCATCTACGCAGAGGTCGGGATAGAGTTCGTGAAGTTGTGCAACTGCTTCGCTGACCATTTTGGGAGAACTTTCTCCTGCTCCATCTTCAGAACCGAAGTTGCTGTAGGACAACATTGCTATAACGGGGTCGAATGAGTAATATTCCACTGCACCCTTGGTTAGTCGTGTAATATCCACAAGGGTTTGTTTGTCAATGTGTTTGTTGATCATTGTGTCGGCAACAAACATAATTCCTCTGTTCTTGGTATTGATGATGTGCAGAGTGGCAAATGTGCTGAATCCCGGTCTGATTCCGATAACATCTTTGGCAATGTTAGGAATGGAACTGTCATTGGAGTAGGTTCCGGCGATAAATGCGTCAGCATCTCCAGTTTCCACCATCATACAGCCGAACCAGTTTCTGCCATACATTTTTTCGTATGTGTCTCTGTATGCGAATCCTTTTCGAGGATTTTTGTCCACAAGGATTTTTGCGTATCTTTCTCTGCGCTCCCTTTCTGAATACTCCCTTGGATTGACAATCTCAATGCCTTCGAGCGATACTCCAAGATGTTCTGCCCTAGATTTGATAACATCGGCATTTCCGAGGAGAATGGGGTAACAAACACCTTCCGAGCGGGCAAGGACTGCTGCCTGAAGGATATTGTCGGTATTTCCTTCTCCAAATACTACGCGCATAGGCTGGCATCGGGCAACTTCTATGAATCTGCGGATAAGTTTGTTGTCGTAGCCCATCATTGTTTTCAGGTGACCGTCATATTTGTCCCAGTCGGTGATTGGTTTGCGGGCGATTCCCGATTCGATGGCTGCTTTTGCTACAGCAGGAGCGACTGCCGAAAGGAGTCTGGGATCGAGTGGCTTGGGCAGGATGTAATCGGGACCGAATTTGAGTTCTTCCAATCCGTATGCTACGTTTACAACTGTAGGGACAGGTTCTTTTGCCAATGCTGCAATCGCTTTGACAGCAGCAAGTTTCATCTCTTCATTGATGGCAGTGGCTCTGACATCCAATGCTCCTCTGAATATGTATGGGAATCCGAGGACATTGTTTATCTGGTTAGGGTAATCTGAACGTCCTGTGGCGAAAATCAAATCTTTGCGGGCATTATGCGCTGCCTGGAAATCTATTTCAGGGTCAGGGTTTGCCAATGCAAAGACGATTGGTCTGTCTGCCATTGATTTGAGCATTTGGGGAGTGAGGACATCTTTGACTGAAAGTCCCAGGAATAGGTCAGCTCCCACCATTGCCTGTTCCAATGTGTCGATATCTCTATCTGTGGCAAAGGCTCTTTTTTGGGAGTTCAGGTCTGACCTTCTTGTAGAGATAACCCCTTTGCTGTCACACATTACAATATTTTCTCTCTTGACACCTAATTCAACGTAGAGACTTGTGCAGGCAATAGCTGCTGCTCCTGCGCCATTGACCACAACTTTGATATCTTCTATCTTTTTCCCTTGCAACTCAACGGCATTAAGGAGTCCTGCGCCGGAGATGATGGCTGTTCCGTGCTGGTCGTCGTGCATTACGGGGATATCGCACTCTTCTTTCAGGCGCTTTTCGATTTCAAAACATTCAGGCGCTTTGATATCTTCAAGGTTAATACCTCCAAAGGTGGGGGCAATGGCCTTAACAATCTGTATGAATTTCTCCGGATCTGTTTCATTGACCTCGATGTCATAGCAGTCAAGTCCTGCAAATATCTTGAATAGCAGTGATTTACCTTCCATTACGGGTTTCCCTGCCTGGGCACCTATATTGCCAAGTCCTAAAACAGCTGTTCCGTTGGAGATAACTGCTACAAGATTTCCTTTATTGGTATATTCGTATGCATCCTCCGGTTTTTGTTCAATTTCCAGACAAGGAAATGCTACTCCGGGAGAGTATGCAAGAGAGAGGTCGTGTTGAGATGAATATGGTTTTGTCGGCAAGGTCTCGATTTTACCGGGCTTCTCAAATTTGTGGTAATCGAGTGCCATTTTCTTATTTATCTTGCTCATTCTCTGTCTATATGTCGTTAAAATTAAAATTATTCAAATTTGGTGATAAAAATTATCATTTTCAAAATAATGAGTGAAATTGTATCTTTGCGAATATTATACCAAAAAAATGGAAACACTACTATTTGCAATTATATCTTTGATGGCAGGACTCTTTATAGCGGTTGTTGTAATGCAAAAGAGGGCCAAACGGACTCAGGAACAGTTTCAGCGAAGGGAGGAAGAACTTCTCCAGGCGAGGGACAATGCGATTGCCTCTTCGTATTCTTTGGAGGGGGAACTGAAAGTTTCAAAAGAGAGAGTTGCCATATTGGAGGAGAATCTGGCTTATTTCAAAGAGAACAGAAAGGAGGAACTTGCTTCTGCTCAAAAGGAGTTTGAGGAGAAATTGTCCAAACTGGAGCTTCTTTTTAAGGAGAGTGCCACAGAGATTCTCAGGGAACGCAGCAAAGATTTGTCGGCTGTGAATGAGGGGAATTTGAAGAGTGTGGTGGAGCCGTTGAGTCAGAAAATGGAACAATTCCGTAAGGCAGTGGAGGAGTCAAAAGAGAAATCTTTGGCCAATACCACTCGCGTGGAAGAGCAGATAAAGGCTATGATTGCCCACACCGATACGATTAAAGCTGAGGCTCATAACCTCGCTACTGCTTTGAGATCCAATAATAAAGTGCAGGGAAACTGGGGTGAACTCATTTTGAGCAATATTTTGGAAAGTATGGGGTTGCGCGATGGTCAGGATTATGTTTTGCAGCAGACTCTTACATCTGCCGATGGTACACCGATTGTTTCAGAGCAGAATCGAAGGATGATTCCCGATGCTGTGGTATTTTTACCGGAGAACAGGGCAGTGGCTATTGATTCGAAGGTGTCGTTGGAAGCTTATACAAATTATGTGAATGCGGAGCAACCCGAACAGAAGTCAATTTATCTGCAAGGACATTGCAAGAGTGTAGAGGCTCATATCAAGGAACTTTCGGCGAAGGAGTATGGCAAATATTTGAATCAGGGGAGCCGCAGTTCGATGGAATATGTGATAATGTTTATTCCGAATGAAGGGGCTTTCCAATTGTTTTACAGGATGTTCCCTCAGAAATGGCACGAGGCTTTCGATAAAAAAGTGATTATTGCAGGGGAGTCAAATCTTTTTGCAATGCTGAAAATTATAGAGACTACCTGGATTCAGATTAAGCAACAAAGAAATACAGAACAGGTGATGTCTCTTGCGTCGGAGTTGTTGGACAGGGTCGCTAAGTTTGTTGATACTTTTGAGAAAGTGGGGGCAGATTTTACAAAGGTGATGGGAAGGTATGAGGAGGCCAAGAATGTTCTTAAAGGGGAGGGAAGACAGTCTATCTTGGTGACTGCCAGAAAGATGGAGAAGAAAGGTGTTGTTTCGAAAGCTAAGTTTCTGACATCTGGCGAGGATGTTGACGAGCAGTCGGAGGAATAGTATCGGAATTGAATCAGTAAATAAGAAAATAAATAGACCAATAGTAATTTTATGACTTTTAAGATGTTGAGAAAATGGGCTTTTATAGCTCTGCTGTCGTTAGTAAGTGCGAGTTGTTTCGGACAAAAATTTTTGTGGGATGTCAATTTCAAATCAGGTTTTGACAACCGTGAGTATAAAAATATGGAGACTGCTCAGAGTGCGACTCTTTTCGGTCTGCAATTTGAGCCTGCAGTAGGTCTTGGATGGGGTGAAGGTCACTCGGTTTTTGCAGGGGGATATTTGATGGCTCACTATGGTGCCCGCAATCCTCGTTATACTGTTTTGCCTGAGATTTATTATCAATATGATGGTGAGCATTTCAGAGCTAATGCAGGAATTTTCCCAAAGAGAAAGGCTAAAGGTGATTATCCGAAAGTATTCTTGGGAGATAACAGATATTATGGTGTTCCATTTCAGGGAGCTTTGCTTGCAGGCAAAGGTGAAACCTGGATGGCAGAGGCAATTCTTGACTGGGTTGGCAAAATAGACAAAACTTCTCCATCTACCCGCGAGAGATTTATGGTTTATACTTATGCTACAAAGGCATTCGGGCCATTTTATATCTCTTTTGCCGGAATGTTGTATCACTATGCCAATAGTGAGGAGGTTAAGGGTGTTGTAGATAATCTTTGGATTTACCCTTATGTAGGACTTGACTTTACCACCTGGTTGCCTTTGGAAAAACTTGATTTGAGAGCGGGTTGGCTGAATACATTCCAGAATAACAGAATTTCAGGAGATGGTTATCAGAACCCGGGCGGTTTCCAATTGGAATTCGATATCAAGAAGTGGGGAGTGGGTATCGACAATACATTGTATTTGGGTAAGAACCTGCATCCTCTTTATTATGAGGTAGATGCAGCAGGTTCGATGTATGGCGAAATCCTTTATCTGGGAGATCCATACTATTCCACAGAGAAAGGAATATATAACCGTCTTGAACTCTATTACGAGCCCAAGATCGGTAAGTTTATGAAATTGAGGGTTTCATCCGTTCATCATTACGATGGTTCAGGATGGGGTTGGCAACAATTCGTGAAATTGATTATTGACCTGAATAATATTTCAATTTTCTAATTTCATCAGCCCAGATTTCGGGTTCGGGAGTCTCCAGGATCAATGGTATTGCATCGATTCTGGGGTCTTTCATTATTGCTTCAAACAAAGACCATCCGATAGCGCCTGCTCCAAGGCTGTCGTGGCGGTCAACTCTTGATCCTACAGGCTTTTTGGCATCGTTCAGGTGCATACCTTTAAGAAATTTAAGCCCTACAATTCTGTCAAGGTCAGCCATAACGCTTTCGTAGTTTTGTTGCTCAGATTGGGCAAACAGTTCGGTACTGCTATCCTGAGGAATCATATTGTATCCCGCTGCGAAGGCGTGGCAGGTGTCGATGCAATAGCCTACTCTTGATTTGTCTTCGACTTGGTCAATGATTTCTGCAAGGTGTTCAAATCTGTAGCCTACATTGCTTCCTTGTCCTGCGGTGTTTTCTATAACTGCTATCACTCCGCTGGTCTTGTCAAGGGCGATGTTTATTGATTCTGCAACTTTTCTAAGACATTCTGTTTCAGAAATTTCCTTCAGGTGACTTCCGGGGTGGAAGTTCAATCTGTCCAGACCAAGAAGTTCACATCTGCGCATCTCCTCGATGAATGATTCCCTCGATTTAGCGAGGCTTTCATCGTTGGGATGGCCGAGATTAATCAGATAACTGTCGTGGGGGAGAATTGTTCTGGGTGTGTATCCCAGCTCCTGACATCTTTGTTTGAATAGTTCAATGCTTTTTTCACTTAGAGCGGGGGCAAACCATTGCTTTTGATTTTTTGTAAAAAGGGCGAATGCAGTTGCCCCTATTTGGTGTGCATTTACCGGTGCGTTTTCCACTCCACCTGCCGCACTAACGTGTGCTCCTATATATTTCATATCTGTTATCTATTTTCGTTATTCCGTTTATAAATCTAATTATTTTCAAAGGTAGCAATTTCAAATTAAAT
>JAZRBT010000003.1:0-4554 GCA_045635245.1 Candidatus Coprenecus sp. | reverse complement strand
TATGAACAGTGCTGATACAGAAGAACTAAGAAAAATCGCAGAGAGAGAAAGAGCTCCTTTCTATGTAATTGGTGACATTACCGGCAGAGATAATTTCACATTGACCAACAGAAAGACAGGAGAAGTTCCTATCGACCTTGCCATTTCAGATATGTTGGGAAGCACCCCTAAGACCATTATGACAGATAACTCACCTAAAGGTGGTGCTGACGGCAAAGGTGGATTTGCACCTATCGAAGAGAAACTTATCGAAAAGTCTGAATCTCAAGTAAAAGAAATAGTTGAGTCATTGCTCCAATTGGAATCTGTGGCTTGTAAAGATTGGCTCACAAACAAAGTTGACCGTTCGGTAACTGGTCTTATCGCTTGCCAACAAACTTGCGGTGAAATTCAGCTTCCTCTCAACAACCTTGGTATCACTGCTATCGGTTACGATGATAAAGAAGGTATTGCTGTTTCAATGGGACACGCTCCTACAGCAGCAATGATCGATTCAGCAGCTGGTTCAAGACTTGCTATTTCAGAAGCTCTTACAAATATCATCTGGACACCTCTTGCTGACAGTATCAATGGTATCTCGTTGAGTGCCAACTGGATGTGGCCTTGTAAAAACGATGGGGAAAACGCAAGACTTTACAATGCTGTAAAAGGGGCAAGTGATTACGCAATTGCACTTGGACTCAATATCCCTACCGGAAAAGACTCAATGTCGATGACACAAAAATATCCTGACGGAGAAAAAGTTCTTTCACCCGGTACATTGATTATTACAGCAACAGGACAAAGTGATGATGTCAGAGCGACCATCCATCCTAATTTGAAATACACTGAACAATCTGAGATTTTGTATATTCCTTTTGTAAAAGTTGGAAACTCAGAAGAGTCATTCCCTCTTGGTGGTACTGCATACGCTCAGATTATCAGCAAGATCGGTCAACGCTCTGCAGATATTGAAGATCCTCAATACTTCAAGAATTGCTTCAACACCCTTCAAAAAGCAATGTTCAGTGAATCCAAAGCTATTCTTGCAGGACACGATATCTCTACAGGTGGTATGATTACCACATTGTTGGAAATGTGTTTCGCAAATAGAGAAGGTGGTCTTCAAATAGATTTGTCATCATTCAACTCTGCAAATATCTTGTTCTCAGAAGTTCCCGGTATCATTCTTCAAGTGAAATCTGCTCAGAAAGAAGCATTTGTCAAAGAACTTGGACAAGATGTAGAGTTCTTCACTATCGGTACTACCGTAAACGAAAGAGTTCTTAATATTAAATATGGTATAGAGAACAAACTTTCATTGGATATCGATGCAATGAGAGATATTTGGTTCAAGACCTCTTATTTGTTCGATTCTATCCAGACAGGAAAAGAATTGGCAACACAAAGATTTACCAACTACAAGAACCAACCTCTTGAATTCGTATTCCCTGAACATTTCACCGGAAAATATGAAATTCCCGCACAAAGAACCAAAAATGCGGCAATTATCCGCGAAACAGGTTCAAATGGTGACAGAGAGATGGCTTGGGCATTGTATATGGCTGGCTTCAATGTGAAAGATGTCCACGTAACTGACTTGGTATCAGGAAGAGAGACTCTCGAAGATGTAAATATGATAGTATTCGTGGGAGGTTTCTCAAATGCAGATACCCTTGGTTCAGCAAAAGGTTGGGCAGGTGCATTGCTTTACAACGACAAAGCAAGAGAGGCTATCGACAAATTCTACGCAAGAAAAGACACATTGAGTCTTGGTGTATGTAACGGATGTCAATTGATGGCAGAATTGGGATTGATTACCCCTGACAACAGAAAAGATTCTCCTAAGATGAAACACAACGACTCTCACAAATACGAATCTGCATTCGTGGGTGTAACAGTTGAAGATTCTCCTTCTGTTCTATTGTCATCTCTAAAAGGCAGCAAATTGGGTATCTGGGTATCTCACGGAGAAGGTAAATTCTCATTCCCTAGACCAATTGAAGAATACAATATTGCAGTAAGATATAATTACAACAGCTATCCTGCTAACCCTAACGGATCACCACAAGGTGCAGCCGGAGTATGTTCTGCAGATGGTAGACATTTGGCAATGATGCCTCACCCTGAAAGATGTCTAAGACCTTGGAACTGGGCACATTACCCAGAAAGACAAGAGGATATGGTATCTCCTTGGGTTGAATTATTCATAAATGGTAGAAAATGGTTGGAACAACAATAAAACCTAAAATATTTGTTCTCGACACAAATGTGATATTGCACGACAACAGAGCAATATTCAACTTTCAGGAGAACGATATTTATATTCCCGTTACAGTCATCGAGGAACTTGACAAATTCAAGAAAGGCGATGATGTACTGAGTTTTAATGCTAGAAATTTTGTCCGCGAACTGGACAAAATTTCTAGCACTACCCTTTTTGACAGAGGAGTACCACTCGGAAAGGGAAAAGGTCTTATTAAAATAGAGATGGGACATCCTTATTCTGAGGAAGTTACCAACTCATTAAGCGATGATATTCCCGACCATAGAATCATCGCTTGCGCATTATGGTTGAGAGACCATAACCCCGACAGAAAAGTGATCCTGGTCACAAAAGACATTAATATGAGATTGAAAGCCAAGGCGATGGGCTTGGTTGCTCAGGATTATCTTTCGGGAAGAGTCGAAGAAAAAAGAATTGTCAGAACAGAGAAAGAAGTTAGGGTTCTCAATAATGTTTCAAATGAGATTATCCAACACCTCTCTTCTCCTGAGAAAACAATTCCATACACCCAGCTCAAAATTAAAAAACAACCCATCGAAAACCAGCTATATATATTAATAGGTAACGATCGTACAAAAGCGCTGGCAAGATATGACAAGAAAAGGGATCAGATAATCAGTATTGCCCCCGAAGGAGCATACGGTATCAAACCTCGCAACAGTGAACAATCTTTGGCTTTGGATGCATTATTGAATCCTGAAATTAAGGTTGTGGCACTGACCGGTGGTCCCGGAACAGGAAAAACACTTTTGGCACTAGCTGCAGCTCTGGAGCTGGCAGATATGTATGACCAAATCATCCTTTCCAGACCTGTCATTCCTCTCAGACATCAGGATATAGGTTTTATTCCGGGGTCAATTGACAAGAAGATTGCCCCATATATGCTACCTCTGTTCGACAATCTTTCAGTGATTAAAAGTTCCTTCTCACCTACCTCAGACAGAGTTAAACAAATTGATGAAATGCTTAAAAATGAGAAGCTGATTATCAATCCATTAGCCTTTATCAGAGGAAGAAGTCTAAGTAAAGTTTTCTTCATCGTGGACGAGTCTCAGAACCTCACCCCGAACGAGATTAAAACTATCATTACAAGGGCAGGTGAAGGTGCCAAAATTGTATTCACCGGAGACATTTATCAAATTGACCAACCCTACCTGGATTCACACTCCAACGGATTGACTCACTTGTGTGATAAGTTCTTCGGACAAAGGATTTTCGAGCATATTAACTTATTCAAAGGGGAAAGAAGCAAACTTTCTGACCTTGCCGGTAAACTTTTGTGATTTTTTTTATATTTTTGCACACTCGAAATTTAAAAAACTTTAAATAGTATGTCGATTAAACGTGTTTATTTCTTTGGAGGTAAAGAGGCCGAAGGAAACGGTTCAATGAGAAACCTCTTGGGTGGTAAAGGTGCTAACCTTGCCGAAATGTGTACTTTAGGTATGCCTGTACCCGCAGGATTTACAATTACTACTGAATGTTGTACTGAGTATTATACTCTTGGTTGTAAGTATCCGGCTGAATTGGAAGCTGAAGTAAACCAAGCACTTGCTCGTGCAGAAGAAATTATGGGTAGAAAATTTGGTAGTAAAGAGGCTCCTCTATTGGTATCTTGCCGTTCAGGTGCAAGATCATCTATGCCCGGTATGATGGAAACCGTTTTGAACATCGGTTTGTGTTCAGAAACCATCCCTGGTATGATTGCAAGCACTCAAAACCCCAGATTTGTTTATGACGCATATCGCCGTCTAATTATGATGTACTCTGACGTTGTTATGGAAAAAGCAGAAGGTATCGAGCCTGAAGAAGGTAAAGGTATCAGAGTACAGTTGGACCAAATGCTTCACGATGTAAAAGTTAAAAAAGGATATAAGAACGATACTGACCTTACAGAAGAAGACCTTATCGAACTTTGCGAGGCTTTCAAAGTAAGAGTTAAAGAAGTTCTTGGTAAAGAATTCCCTGACAACGCATACGAACAACTTTGGGGCGGTATTGGTGCCGTATTCAAATCTTGGAATGGTAAGAGAGCTATTGCATACCGTCGTATCGAAGGTATTCCTGATGATTGGGGAACAGCTGTTAACGTACAAGCAATGGTATTCGGTAATATGGGTTCAAACTCTGCTACCGGTGTTGCATTCTCTCGTAACCCTGCTACAGGTGAAAACAAATTCTATGGAGAGTGGTTGATCAACGCTCAAGGTGAAGACGTTGTGGCTGGTATCCGTACCCCTAACCCTCTTAACGAAGCTACTAAAAATGACCATAACAAACATCTTGAT
>JAZRBT010000002.1:0-6192 GCA_045635245.1 Candidatus Coprenecus sp. | reverse complement strand
GCAGGACCTATGTATATGGGAGCAATTACCATTTTCCTGTTTGTTCTGGGATTGTTTGTAATCAAGGACAGAACAAAATGGTGGATAATTGCAGTTTCTCTGATTGCATTGATGCTCTCCTGGGGTTCTCATTTTATGTGGTTTTCGGAGCTGTTCTTCCGATTTGCACCACTTTACAACAAATTCAGGACAGTTTCAATGATTCTGGTCATTCTCCAGATAACCTTGCCATTGTTGGGAATTTTGGCGTTGGACAATATTCTGAAATCTTCTGAGCAGGATCGAAAAGAATTGCAAAAGAGTCTGTTGAAGGCTGCAGGTATTACTGCAGGAATCTGTATGATATTTGTTCTGATGCCGGGAATCATTGGCGATTTTGCCTCGGCATCTGACTCTATGTTCGGAAATGATACAGAACTTGTTGAGGCACTCAGAGCTGACCGCAAAGGACTTGTCAGAAGTGACGCAATTACTTCGTTGATATTTATTTGCATCGCTTCAGCGGCAATATTCTTCCACCTTAAAGGAAATCTTAAAAAGGGATGGACTATCGGTATCGTAGGGGCAGCAATTCTTGTCAATATGTGGAGTGTCGATAAGAGATACCTCAATGAAAGCCATTTCTACAAACGCAGGGAATTCAATAACCAATATACTTTGAGAAATGTCGACAAACTGATTCTCAAAGACAAAGACCCTAACTACAGAGTACTGGATCTGACTGTCAATACATTCAATGATGCCATTGTAAGTTATCATCACAAGACCATCGGCGGATACAGCCCCGTAAAACTGCAGAGGTATCAGGATATGATAGATTACCATATCTCGAAAGAGATGAACGATATGATAGGGGATATCAACAAGGCATTGTCATCTGCCGGAACCATATCTGAAGTAAACCGGGCGTTGGGATATTATCCTGTTCTGGCGATGCTCAATACAAAATATGTGGTGATAGACCCCTCAAGTGCCCCTTTGGAATACAGCAGCCGATTGGGCAATGCGTGGTTGGTTACAAATAGCATCTCGGCGCAGAATGCCGATCAGGAGATGGCTGCCCTGTCATTCATCGACCCTGCAGTCGGAGCCGTGATATTTGACCCCGAGTCGGAAATGGGAACCGTGCAGGAATACTCCGCTGAGGGAACGATAGAACTAACCTCTTACTCACCCAACAGACTCTCTTACAGATACAATGCCCCTCAGGGCGGACTTGCGGTGTTCAGTGAGGTTTATTATCCTGCAGGATGGAAAGCCTATATTGATTCTCAGGAGGTCGAAATCCTCAGAGCAAACTATATACTCAGGGGATTGGAACTTGTTCCAGGAGAGCACAATATCGAGTTTGTGTATGCTCCCGAGTCGTTCCGTGCCGGAAGAAATATATCTTTGTGCAGCTCGATTGCATTGATTATTATGCTTTTGTGCAGCATTGTCATTTCACAGCGAAACAACATTATCAATTTAAAAAATAAGCAATGAAAAAATTTCTATTAACACTAATTGGTGGTGCTATGATTTTATCAGCAACATCTTGCAACTGTAAAGAGGAATCTCCTCTTAAAGCAAAGGTAGAGGAGTATGCTCCAGTGGAACTATCTTCAGACCTTGTATCAACCCTTTCTGAAAATGAGAAAGAGATTGTTAAAATCTTCTTTGAAATCGGACAAATTGCCGATAATTTGTTCTGGAAACAAACTTTCGGAGACAAATCCCTATTGGACGGCATTGAAGACCCTTATGCAAAAGAGTTCGCTTATATGCAATATGGTGCTTGGGACCGTTTGGATGACAACCGCCCTTTCCTTGCCGGTTACGAAGCTAAACCCGCTCCTTGCCACTATTATCCACAAGACATTACCGAAGAAGAATTCAACGCTTTGAACGATGCTAACAAAGACTCTTGGTACACTGTTCTTCGTCGCGATGAAAACGGTAACCTTATCGTAAAATGGTATCACGAAGAGTATGCTGAAGAGGTAGGCAGAATGTGCGAACTTCTTCAAAAAGCTGCAGACCTTGCAGAAGATGCAGGTTTGAAAAACTACCTTCTTAAGAGAATCGATGCATTCCGTACTGATGAATATCTTGCCAGCGACCTTGCCTGGATGGATATGAAAGAGAGCAAACTGGACTTCGTTATCGGCCCTATCGAAAGCTATGATGACAAATTCAGAGAAACCAAAACCTCATACGAATCATTTATCCTTCTTAAGGATGAAGCTCGCAGTGCAAATCTTGCAAAATTCGTATCAATGCTTCCTGAACTTCAAAAACAACTTCCTTGTCAGCCTCAATACAAAACATTCGTGCCCGGAACATCTTCTGACTTGAATGTTTACGACGCTGTGTTCTATGCAGGTGACTGTAATGCCGGTAGCAAAACTATTGCAATCAACCTTCCTAATGACGAAAGAGTTCACGCAATGAAAGGAACCCGCCGTCTACAACTTCGCAACTCAATGAAAGCGAAATTCGACAAAATCCTTCTCCCTATCGGAAACTTGATTCTTGAAGAGTCTTACAGACAATACCTTAACTTCGATGCATTCTTCTGGAATGTTACTTTCCACGAAGTAGCTCACGGTCTTGGTATCAAAGAAACTATCAATGGCAAAGGTTCTGTAGATGCAGCAATGGGTACTGAAAAAACATCTTGGGAAGAAGCTAAAGCTGACATTCTTGGACTATTTATGGTTTGCAAACTTATCGAAATGGGTGAAATCACCGACATCACAATGGAACAAGCAATGACCACCTACATCGCAGGTATCCTTCGCTCAGTTCGTTTTGGTGCCGCTTCATCTCACGGTAAAGCAAATATGATGTGTTTCAACTTTATGGAACAAAAAGGTGCTTTCAGCCGCAACGAAGCAGGTCTTTACACCATTGACTTCGAAAAAGCAGTAGCTGCAATGAATGCCTGGGCAGACCTTGTATTGACCACCCAAGGAAATGGTGATATCACTTTTGCAACCGAATTCCGTGCTGCAAATGGTGGAATCACCCCTACCCTTCAAGCCGACCTTGACAAAATCAATGGCGCAGGTATCCCTAAAGACATCCGCTTCATCCAAGGCCCTGAAGTACTATTCAGATAATAACATCACAGTATAGCAATAACAAAGGGGGTGGCTGTTTTTTCAGCCACCCCCTTTTTCATATATAAGCTTTCCTAGTAAGTGAACTTATGGACGTGCCACAACTCCCTCAAATAGAATTGTTCCGGAAGTTTTCTCTCCAATTACAAACATAAAAGGATGGTCTGCGTGGAAGTAAATAATCTTTGGATCTTCTCCAGGTCCTGGAGATGTTGCTCCTATCTCCTCTATACTTACAGATGCTGCCTCTGTACCCCTTTCATCTACCGATATTTTAGTCTGCTGAATTATTTTTTCAATCCAAACCTTAGGGTCGTGTGCAAGTTTAATATCAAAAATGTTATCAAGTTCTGCATCTTCTCTTTGGAACACTTTCTCTACACCAAGTGAAATCAATGTTTCAGCCAGATTAAATTTATTTTCAATCTCAAACTTGGGCAGTTGTACGTGTACCTCTGCATCTTGTTTCAAATTGGCCAAGATCTCACTCCAGGTGGTTTGTTGTATTTTTTCAATCAAACCATTGATGTCATTTTCATCAGGAAGAAGAACATACATATTATATTTTCCTTGAGCATACGGAAGAACCAACACCTTATATCCATCCATTTCTGCATATTGATAGTAGCGAACACTCTTCATCATTTCGGCACTAATAGCAGTTCCATTGCTCAATTGAAAATCAGCAGATTCGGTATTGCTTTCTATAAACATCGGATTATCTACAGAACCCTCCCATTCAGCTTTGAAATAAAGAGCATTCAAAATATAAGCAGCCGCATAATCTGATAATTCCTCAGGGTTAATAATATTATTAATCACTCCGTTTGTGTTTAGTCCGGCCCATTCATTTAGTCTTGTAACTACATCTGATGGATTCGAAAAGTCCATATTTTCAACAGCTGCATAATAATTCTCCTCTACCAAATTCTTATATGAGGGCAACAATGGAAATTTATCATTTACCAACAGGGCATCCACAGCTTTCAAGGTGATATCCAAATCTACAGCCGGAAGCTGTTCCAGAAGTATTTTATAGAACCTATTCAATTCATTCATTTCGTTTGCTTCAAAACCCAGGAATGAAGTAATTTCTTCCAGTGTTTCTCCATTTGCTCCATTGGCTGTCATTGCCATCGCATACTGAAGACTTAGTGGTGAACACACCAGATTATCATCATTATATAACTTATTAATGAGTTTGAAAGCCATATCATTAGATGTATTGACATACTCGGTCTGTTTCTCGCTCAAAGATACGCGACTGATTTCTTCTGTGGGAGTTGGAGAAAATACATCAAAACTACTCTCAGAGTCATCAATCTTCTCTGATTTTATATTCTGACAAGATGTTGCAACGAACATTGATGCCAATGCGATAAAAATAATAAACTTTTTCATAATAATAATTTTTTAAGATGTGATACAAATATAATTATAATAATTTCAATATGCTATAGGTATCATCAGCCACAGGAACAAACAGCTGCACAAATGGCTGGATGGTGGTATTGCACTGTGATGATGCAACGGTTTCTCCCACCGAGTTGGTGACAGTGATAGAAACTGTGCCGACCGGTTCATTAAAGGTAAAACTTAGCAGTCGTGACAGAGTGTTGATTTGGGCTTCGATTGTGGGGGTCAGATTTCTTCCTTTAATAGAATTAGAGGACTCTTCATCACCGACATTTATTTCAATATCCGGAATAGATGTCTGAGCCGAGATTTGTTGTACCCCTAATAGCAAAATCAATAGCGATAAAATAATTAGTCTTGTTTTCATTTTATATAGTTTTTCTTATGACAAATTTATGAATTAACAACTAAAATTCCTACACATACACACCTCATACACCAAATTGTAATATGTTGTGTATTAAGCATATAGTAAAATAAAATCTAATACTACACTCATACACGTTTTTTTTGCTCTAAAATTTTTATAATTTAGAGCCAAAATAACTCCTTATGAAAACTCTGATTTTGGTTTTGACAATTTCATTGCTCTCTGCTTGTAGTAAATCCTCACAAATTGACAAGATTATTGATAGTGCTGAAGCTGTCATAAAGGAGCATCCCGACAGCGCACTGGAGATGCTTGATAAGATTGAAAGAGTAGAATTGGCTGAGGGTAAACAAAGGGCTAAATTCTCTCTACTCTATGCGCAAGCAATGGAGAAGAACTTTATTGACTCAAACTCTGATTCTCTGACCGCTGTAGCTTTGGAATATTATAAGGACAATGGAACTGACAGAGAAAAGGCTTTGGCTTATTATTATCACGGAGTCATTAAATATAACGCGGACTTATATACCGAGGCGATTGACTTTTTTATTCAGGCAAAGATTTATGCAGAAAAAACAGATGATCACTATACCCGAGGGCTCATTTATCACGTTATAGGAGGATGCTACTTCACTCAATGTGACAGACGCACTGCATTGGAATACCATAAGCTGGCATTAGATGAGTATTTGCAAACCGGAAATAAGCCAAATATTTTTATGGGAACCAAAAATGTGGGAATGATGTACAGAATGCTGGGTATGTATGAGGAGGCCATCCCTTATCTGTTGGATGCAAAGAAGATGGCTCTGGAGTTAAATGAGACTCAACTATATTTAAATCTATCCATTACTCTTGAAAATATAGGTTACTACAAATTTAATCAAACTTCTGTAACAGAAGAATGGCTGGAATTGTTCAAAAATGAAAAAGACCTGATGAAATATCATCTCGGAATGGCAATATACTATAAGAGAAGCCATCAATTAGACTCAGCCATTCTACACTACAAAAAGAAGCTTGAATTAATCAAGCAACATTCAATATATTCAGTAGAAGATTTCAGGGAAGTAAGCGAAATATTCGAACGGATGGGAGATCTGACTTCGGCACTTGTGTACGAAAGAAAGTACAGACGCGGCAAAGATTCCCTTTATAGAGTTAATCTCTCAAATGTTGCAAAAGAAGTGGAACAAAAATATTTGGCTAAACACTATAAGGAATCGTACAAACTTCTCCGTTCACGTCATATCTATATGATTGTGGCATATTCCTTCATTTTTATCGCTGCCATTATGCTAA
>JAZRBT010000001.1:0-6613 GCA_045635245.1 Candidatus Coprenecus sp. | reverse complement strand
CTTGTCGTTGAAGGTACTTCAAATCAAGGTAGTTTCTACTTCTTGACCTCAGATATCAAGAGTCAGATTTCTGAAGCAAACGGAGCACAAGTGAAAGTACTTGGTTATGCTTCTTCAGTTTCTTCAGGCAAGTATATGAATATTGTAGCTACATCTGTAGAGATTTTGGAAATGCCTGAGCCTGAGGAACCTTCAGACTTCCTATATTCTTGGGTATTGGAAAGTGGAGATGTTAAAGAAGAAGCCTTTACAGCCGGAACTCCTGCTTTGACCTGGACTCCTACTTACACTTGGGGAGGCTCTCCATATTTCGGATACGATTCAAATAGTGGTAGAGGTGTGCAAATCGGTTCAGGAAGTAATCCTGCACAAGCATTCTCTTTGGAAACTACTGTTCCTGCTGAAATGAAGATATCTGATATTCTTATCAATACATCTGGTGCAAGTTCTATCGCAGGTACTTTGAATGTATATGTTAATGATGTTCAAGTGGGACAAACAATAACACTTACAAAGACTGCAACCGATTATACTTTGACATTGGATACACCTATTGCAGGTGCGGATATCAGATTTGAATATGCTCAAACTTCTTCAAAAGCAATTTATATCAACTCTATCAAATTTGGCGGTGAAATCGTAGAAGAGGAGGAAGAATTTGTGGAAGATGAAAAATATGCAAACTTCACAGTGGCTACATTCTCTTCATTCAGCGCTTACAGTGATGTTTACAAATCATACGTTTTCTCAGTAAACGGAAAAAGTCACTTGGTGGAATTGGGTTGTCCTGCGACAGAAGGACCAGCACCTGCAGGTGATTATACATTCGATGGTGGATCGTATGTGATCTACACCGATTCAGGAATGTATGAGGGATGGTCGATTGTAAACTACAAATCAGGTACAGTTCACATTGAAGTAGCTGGAGAAGATATTTATTTCATCGCAGTGGATGTTGTGGATTACAATGGTACAGCTCATCAATACAAATATCTTGGATCTCTTGCAAATTACTAATCTGCAATTTTGACAAGATAAGATTTATGTCCCCTTTCCGATGTTGGAGAGGGGACATTTTTTTAATATGGGTTATCTGTATAAATTGCTCCTTCTGAGTCAGATATAATATTGTTTCTTGTTTTAAAGTTTCTATCTTTGTTTCTGATTTTGGTATAATGTCGAAATATTTAAACGCATAATAAAATGAAAGCAACATTTGTAAAATTTGCCTTTGTCATCTCTTTGATAATGATGACAATGAGTTGTATTAAGGATCCTCAGTTCACCCCTGCGGAAATCGGAATTTCCCAGAATGTGTTGGATCTTTCTAAAGAGGCAGGAACTGCTACAATTAGGGTTTGTTCAAACAGAGACTGGACAGTTGAGGTGGTAAGTTCTGATGAAGATACTCAGTGGCTGACCATCAGTCAGATGAGTGGAACTCCCTCTGCCGATTCGGTTTTGGTTACCATTTCTGTTCTTCCCAATCCCGGAGAAGACAGATTTGCCACTGTCAATTTCAGAACCCAGACTGTTTATGCTTCTTTGATGGTTTCACAACTTGGTGAGATCCAAAAGCAGTACACTCCTATTTCTCAAGTCAGAGACTATTATCAGGGCTCTAATATTGTAATCGAAGAGGATTGGGTTATCAAAGGTACTGTAATCAGTAACTACAGAGGTACATCTGACGGAGGTCTGAATAATGCTACTTCCCGCAAAACTCTTGTAGTTCAGGATGATAATGCAGGTATCTCATTGTATCTGACTGAGAACAACACCACTTTGGCATTTGGTGATGTTTTGGAAATCAAACTGAAAGGTCTTGAACTTCAGAGATACAATAATGGTTCATTGCAGGTAAATGCACTTCCTTTGGCTAATATCAATTATTTGAGAAATGTTACTGTAGAGCCTGTTGAGATTACTGCAGCACAATTGGTCAGCGGTACTTATGAGTCGCGTTATGTGGCTGTGCCCGATGTGCAAGTGGCTGACAGCGATCTTGGAAAGACATTTGTTAAAGATGAGGCTCACACCTCTATCAACTTTGTAGCCAAGACAGGTGAGAAATTCGTATTGTTCTCATCAGGTTACTCTTCTTATGGTGCAGAAACCGTTCCTTCAGGAAGTGGAGTCCTTAAAGGTATCTCAATGGTTTATGGAAGTACCAGCCAGATAAGTGTTACCTCTACTTTGGACTATGCAGGTCTTACCGGAGAGAGATTTGAGGCAGGTAGCGGTACCAATCCCGGCAACGGCGCAACAATCGGTGATTACAACACCTGGAACAGTAATGGTGCAGTAGCTTCATTCTTTGATGATTTCATTACTGTTGCAGACGGAAATGCAAGATATGAAAATCCTAATTGGCTGTTCTATACCACTGACGCTTCTGGTGGAGTCAATACCGGCTGGAAGACAGGTGTTTTCAATGAGGACAAATATATTCAGGTGGCTCCTTACTCATCTTCTTTGGATGAAGTGGTGGCATTCGCTTTGATGCCTCGTGCAAATGTAAGTGGAGCAAATCCTAAAGAATACAGTTTCAGAAAAGCTTACTACTATAAGGATGGTGATGACGCAAGTGTTCTGGAAGTGGTTGTTTCCAGAGACTTCGCAGGAGACTTTATGGCTGCAACCTGGGAAGTGGTAGAGGATGTGACTTTCGCTTCGGGTGCAGAGATCAATGTTTGGGAACAAGAGGTTATCGACTTGTCGGCTTATTCTTCTGTTTCAAATCTTGCCATAGCACTCAGATATACAGGAAAAGGCAATACTTACCGTATCGACGATGTTAAATTCGGCGACGGTCAGCAGGCTCCTTTCTTCCAGGTTTCACCCTCTTCGAAGAGTGTCTCTTCAGCAGCAGGCTCATTTACCATCTCAGTTGTTTCAAATGTGGATTGGAGTGTCTCTTCAGACAATTCTGCATTTGTCCCTACAGTGACTTCCGGTAATGGCTCAGCTACAATTACTGTAAATTACACAGAGAATACTTCAGACCAGCAACGTACTGCAAATATCACAGTATCTACTTCTGACCCTGCGATTACCAACAATTCATATACTTGCAAGGTGACTCAAAAACCTTATGGTACAGGTGCAAGTGGAGTATTTACAAGCAACGTGGATATTGCCACCGGAGCAGATGAAACCACCAACAAGGCTTATGTGGTGGATGTTATTGCCAACGGAACAGAAGTTAAAGGTCTTAAATTGGGTACAAGTACTGCTGCAGGTACTTTTACCACAGTGGCTCTTGGCGCTTCAGGAAATAAAGAGTTGTCAATGTATGTCGTTGCCTGGAAAGCAAAATCTTGTGAGTTGACCATTACTGTAAATGGTGGTGGTACTATCAACGGAAGCTCTTCATACACATTCAATCCTACATCGAATGATGGAGCAAGCAATTCATCTCCATTTACTATTGAATTTGCAGATACTGACTACTATACATTCAATCTTGAAGGATTGACAACGTCATCTACATTGACCTTCTCTACTGTAGCTTCTGCGCCTCGTTGTATTATGGTCGGAGTAAATCTAAACTAATCTCCTTTAGAGTTTTATGAGAAGATTTGCAATTAATATAAGCCTCATATTGGCATTTGTGATCACCTTTGGAGTACTGAAGTCGTGTACTCCAAAGGAGCAGATGCCCAATAGTGCCCAACTTTCCTCTGAGGTAGTTGATTGTGAAAGTGTCGGCCAGTTCCTCTCGGTGGAGACCAATGGCAGATGGAGTATTGCTCTCCTTAACTCTTCTCCTGAAGAGTGGGTAAGTGTTACCCCTTCGACCGGTCAGGGGAGTAACAATGCGGTAATGGTTCTTTACTCTAAGAATGATTCTGCCTATAGCAGAACAGCCGATTTGAGAGTGTGGTTTGAAGATGGCCAGACCATTACTCTTCACTTTGAGCAAAAAGGAAAAGCTTCAGAGGATACTCCCGGCGGTGGAGAAGATCCGGGAGCGGGCGGTGATGATCCCGGTTCAGGAAGTGACGATCCAGGCACCGGAAATGATGATCCCGTAGTGGACCAGATACCTCATACTTGGCTGGAACTTCCCTATTATCAGGAAGATAGTGACTGGATGTATGTTTCACATCATACTACACTCCAAAACAAACAGGTGAGAAATTACTCGATGTGCTACGATACCGAAAACAGAGTGGCACTTTGGGTGGCATATCCTCTGTGCTCGATGTATATGGGCAGTCAGGGACGTTCTGATGCGTGGGATTATGATCCCAAAATTCCTCAGGAGTATCAGCCGATGCTCTACAGTGGATGGCCTCAGAATGGTTATGACAGGGGACACCAGCTCCCTTCAGGGAGCCGAAATGCCGCTTACCACGAGAACTCCCAGACTTTCTACTTCACCAATATGACTGCTCAGGTATCATCTTTCAATCAAGGTGTGTGGGCAAATCTGGAGAACAAGGTGAGAGGCTACGCAAGTTCCTGCGATACATTATATGTGGTTACCGGTCCTGTTCTTACCACTGCGACCGATACCAATATCGAATATACTGAGGACAGAGCAGGAAATGAGGTAGCTATTCCAAAAGCATATTTTAAAGTAGTGATGAAATACAATATCTCTTCAAATACCTACTACTCGATAGGTTTCTATTATAAAAATGAGAAGTATAACAGAAGCCAGCCCGAGGTGTCGGATTTGCGTACTGTCAAGCAGATAGAGGAAC
Source organism: Candidatus Coprenecus sp. (assembly GCA_045635245.1). Taxonomy (GTDB): domain Bacteria; phylum Bacteroidota; class Bacteroidia; order Bacteroidales; family UBA932; genus Coprenecus. Next base: position 1,901 of record JAZRBT010000001.1, on the reverse strand, counting down.
TTACCGGAATAGAGTTCTTCAAGAATCTTCCTGACGATATTGAGGAGAGTGTCAAAAGCCAATATGAACCCGGCAAGTGGGGTTTCAACTAATAAAATATGAAACGATTTATTTTAATTATATCGCTGATTCTCACATCTTTTGTCTCTTTTGGACAACAGGAGGCAAAGTATATCGTTATGTTCTATAATGTGGAGAATCTTTTTGATATCTACGACGATCCGGTGGTTCGAGACGACGAGTTTACTCCCGACGGACCAAAGCAGTGGACAGATGCCAAGTACAGGAAGAAACTAGGTAATATCGAGGATGTCATCTATACTCTTGCCGCATCGAAGCGCAATTATCCTGCTATTATCGGTGTCAGTGAGATAGAAAATCGCAGAGTTCTGGACGATTTGGTTTCTACCAGCAAATTGGCGAAAGCAAATTATCAGATTGTCCACTACGATTCACCTGAGGCAAGAGGTGTCGATGTCGCTTTGTTATATCGTCCCGATGTCTTCAAGTATGAGAAAAGTGATGTGTTCCAGCCTGTAATTCCCGAACGTCCGGGTTTCAAGACCCGTGATATTCTGGCAGTGTATGGCCGTATCGAAGGGGAATTGTTCTGCTTCTTTGTAAATCACTGGTCGAGCCGTATCGGTGGAGCGGAGCAGTCGGAGTTTCTCAGAGTAGGATGTGCCCAGACTTTGCGTGAGTATGCCGATTCCATTCAGGTGGTTCACCCCGATATCAAAATTATAATTATGGGGGATATGAACGACGACCCCAAGGATAAGAGTCTTGCAGAGGTGCTTGGTGCAAAGGAGAAAATTTCATCTGTTAAGCCGGGTGGTTTCTTCAATCCTTTCTGGAGTATGCAAAAAGCAGGATACGGAACTTTGGGTTATCAGGATTCGTGGAGTCTGTTTGACAATATGGTGCTCAATTACAATCTTTTGCCTGACAGCGGAGTGGGAGAACTCAAAGTGCAGAAGGGTGCAAGAAACAAATTTTATGGCACTGTGTTCAAGAGACCATTTATGGTGCAGGATGAGGGTAAGTACAAGAATTATCCCTGGAGAACTTTCTCTGGAAATACTTTCCTCGGTGGCTACAGTGACCACTTCCCTGTATATGTTGAAATAGGAAAATAGAAGTTAATGATATGAAACTTAGAAAATTAATTATTACAGCCATTGCCGCTTTGCTGAGTATATCTGCATTTGCTCAGACAGGTGGTGTTAAGGGTTTGATTCTAAGTCGTTTGGATTCAAAGCCCTTGAAGGATGCTAAGGTTACCATCTATATTGGAGATGAGAGAAAGTTTGTCTATACTTCAGAGGATGGACGTTTTGAAATCCTTGGAATAGATGATGGTATGTACCGATTGGAAGTGGAAGCAGCAGACTTTTTGAAGACTGAACTCAATGTTAAAATTTCCAATGGGGATGTTTACGACTTGATGAATGTTACGATTGCTCCGGATATCTCGTTCGGGGATTTGAATGATGGGGTATTTGCCGAATTCGAAGGTGAAAATGAGGCTGGCTCGGGATATGAGGATATCCCTTCGGTCCTTTCAGCTTCAAAAGATGTGTTTGAGAATATCGCTTCTTTCAATTTCAGTCAGATGAGATACCTTTCAAGAGGTTATGAAAGTGGAACAGCCGATGTCTATATCAATGGTATCCGTTTCAATGATGCTTTGAGCGGATATTCTCCATTCTCGCTTTTCAGTGGTCTCAATGAGGCTACCCGCGAGAAAGAATCGTTCACCGGACTTTCAGTTTCTGATTATGGTATCGGAGGAATCAACGGTATTACAAATGTGAACGCTACCGCTTCAAAAGTGGCTAAAGGATACAGATTCAGTGTTTTGAGCAACAGTACCACATACCGTCTTCGTCTGATGGCAA